>NZ_DASTXI010000064.1:0-40428 GCF_035758555.1 Sphingomonas sp.
ACCGGTCGCGCCCGCGATCAGTCCGTGCCGGTTCGCTCGTCCTAAATTGAGGACCTGCGGCTTGCCGCCACCCTGCCCGATAAAGACCCCGCCGTCCGCCATGGCGCTCGGTGTAGTGCGGCGATGCGGGCCGGGAAAGCCCCTCTCCCGGCCCGGGAGAGGGGCGCGACGTCAGTCTTCCTTGATCTTCAGGCCGATGTAACGCGCCGGATTGTTGCCGCGCTGGATCAGCAGCAGCACGCTGCCGCGATCGGCGCGGGTCGCTTCGGCGACGGCATTGCGGACGTCGGCTGCGGTCAGGGCCGGGCGGCCGTTGACCGAGACGATGACGTCGCCGCGCTTCAGGCCCTTGGCGGCCGCGTCGCTGGACGGATCGACGCCGCCGATCACCAGGCCCTTGGTGCCGGCCGGCACGCCGACCTGGCGCGCGATGCCCGGCGTCAGCGGCTGGACGGCGAGGCCGAGCGACGCCTGCGCCGCCGCCTGCTGCTGACTGTCGTCATTGTCGTCGCTGCTGAAATTGTCGTTGTCGCCGTTCAGCCGCGCCGCCAGCTGCTCCTCGGGCGGGCGTTCGCCGAGCGTGGCGGTGACGGTCATGCGCTTGCCGTTCCGGATCAGCTCGATCGGCACGCGCGCGCCGATCTCCGCATTGGCGACCAGGTAGGACAGCGTCGTGTCCGGCGTGACTTCCTGGCCGTTCACGGCCATGATCACGTCGCCCTGGCGGATGCCGGCGCGCTCGGCCGCCTGGCCCGGCTCGACATGAGCGATCAGCTCGCCGCGGTTCTTCGGGATGCCCAGCGATTCGGCGATGTCGTCCGAAATCTGCTGGATCTGCACACCCAGGTAGCCGCGCTTCACGCGGCCGCCGTGCATCAGCGCGTCGACCACGGGCTTGGCCTGCTCGGCGGGAATGGCGAAGCCGATGCCGACATTGCCGCCCGACGGCGAGAAGATCGCGGTGTTGATGCCGATCACATTGCCCTGCAGGTCGAACATCGGGCCGCCGGAATTGCCCATGTTGATGGACGCATCGGTCTGGATATAGCGGTCATAGGCGCCGCCCTGGCCGGTGTTGCGGTGGATCGCCGAAATGATGCCGGAGGTGACGGTGCCGCCAAGACCGAACGGGTTGCCGATCGCCAGCACCCAGTCGCCGACGCGGGCATGGGTGGAATCGCCGAAGCGGACGAAGGGCAGGTTCTCGCCCGCGTCGATCTTCAGCACCGCGAGGTCGGAGACGAGATCGCGGCCGACCAGCTTCGCCTTGAACTCGCGCTTGTCGGGCAGCGTCACCGTGATCGATTCGACCACCGCGCCTTCGCGACCCGGCGCCACGACATGGTTGTTGGTGACGATATAGCCGTCCGCCGAAACGATGAAGCCGGAGCCGAGCGACTGCGCCTGGCGCGTGACCGGCCGGCCGTTGCCGGTCCCGCCGCCGAACAGATCGGCGAAGGGCGTACCGGCGAACGGGTTGGTGCCGCCCTGGCTGACCTGCACGCGCTGGGTCGTCGAGATGTTGACGACGGCGGGCTGCAGCTTGGCCGCGAGATCGGCAAAGCTCATCGGCGCGCCGCGCGGCGGCGTGGCCGCGGCGATCGCCTGCGGCGCGTTCTGCGGCGTCTGGGCGCCGAGCGGCTGCTGCATGACGACGGAACTGGCAACGCCGCCCAGCAAAAGGGCAGTGGTCAAAGCATAGGCGTAACGCACGTGTCGTTTATCCTCTCAGAGTCTGGGCGCCGTCAGGGACGCGCACGGCGCGCCCTATCGGTGCGGAATGCTTGCTGAACGTCGATTGAATGACATCTGTCATCGACCGCGTCTGTGAACTCCTTCAGATACGCGTTGTCCGGCGACAGGATGACATTCGTGTCGGCGCTCTGCGAATTGAACGTCAGCCGGTACGACTGCATCGCCCTGTAGAACTCATAAAAGTCCGGGTCTTTCCCGAAGCTCGCCGCATAAGTGCGCGCGGCGTCGGCGTCCGCCTGGGCGCGGATGATCTGCGCCTGCTTGCGGCCCTGCGCGTCGATCGTCAGCGCTTCCTGCTCGCGCGCCGAACGCATCCGTTCGAACGCCGATTGCAGCGGCGACCCTTCGGGCAAGTCGGTGCGCTTGATCCGCACGTCGATGATCTTGGCGCCATATTGCTGCGCGACGCGGTCCAGCCCTTCGACGATCTCGTGCATCACCCGGGTGCGCTCCGGGCTCAGCAGCGCCGCGGCGGGCACCTTGCCGAGCTCATTGCGCAGCGCCGAGCCCAGGATCGGACGCAGCTGGTCTGCGACCTGCTGCTCGCTCCCCGCGGTCACATAGGTGCGCAACGGGTCCACGATGCGGAAGCGGGCATAGGCGTCCACGTTCATCCGCAGCTGGTCGGTCGAAAGCACCTGCTGCTTTTCCATCGACACGTCCTGCACGCGCTTGTCCAGCCAGACGATCTGGTCGGCGAAGGGCACGCGCAGGATGATCCCGGCACCGGTCCGCCCGAACTGCTCGCCCGGATGATAGCGGTTCAGCACCCATTTCGGGTCGCCGAAACGGACGATCACGCCCTGGCGGGTCTCGGGCACCACCGCGATCGTGCTGGCAGCCAGCACCAGCAGCGCGATCGCGGCCACCAGCAGCACGATCGGGTTCTTCCAGCTCAGCACCGGGTTCACTGCTGCGGCTCCTCGACGGCGCGGGTCCGCGGCAGGCGGTCCAGCGGCAGATAGGAATTCACGCCCGGCGCCTCGATGATGGTCTTGTCGACCTTCGACAGCACGTCCTCCATCGCTTCGTAATACATGCGCCGCCGGGTCACGACGGGCGCCAGCTTGTACTGTTCATAGACCTTGTCGAACGCCGCGGCCTCGCCCTGTGCCCGCGCGGTGATCTGCTGGGCATAGGCGCGCGCGCCGTTCAGATAGGCGATCGCATTCTGCTGCGCCGCCTGCACCTTCTTGAAGCTTTCGGTGACTTCGTTGGGCGGGTCAGCCTGCTTGATCGCGACGCCCTGGATCCGCACGCCGGACTTGTAGCTGTTCAGCAGCTCCTGCATGCGCTGTGCGACCTGCGCTTCGACAGCAGTGCGGCCGGCGCCGATCGCCTCGTTCAGCGTGACGTTCGCCATCACCGCGCGCATCGCCGATTCGGCGACTTCGCGGATCGTGTCCTCCGGCTCCTTCAGCTGGAACAGGAAGAGCGCGGGGTCGCTGATGTTCCAGCGCACCGAATAGGCAAGATCGACCAGGTTCTGGTCGCTGGTCAGCACCAGGTTCTGGTTGTCGCCGGCGGTCGAGCCGATATCGATGGTGCGGATTTCCTCGATATTCTGCTTGATCACCCGGTCGATCGGGGCGGGAAAGCTGAAGTTCACGCCCGGCGACATCGTGCCGGCATAGCTGCCCAGGCGCAGGATCACGCCGCGCTCGCGCGGGTCGATCGAATGGATGCTGGTCAGCAGGATCCACAGCCCCAGGAACAGCAGGATCGCATACAGCCAGATCGGCTTGCCGCCGAAGTCCGGCAGGCCGCCGCCACCGCCGCCGAAGCGCTCGCGGCTGCGGCGCAGCAGCTCGTCCAGCGCCGCCGGGCCCGGGCGGTTGCCGCGCGGGCGCCCGCCGCCGGACGGCGGGCTCCACGGGTTGCGCGGACCGCCGCCGTCGCCATCTCCGCCGCCGTTTCCACCACTGCCGCGGCCGCCCCAGGGCCCGCCGCCGCCTTCGTTCAACATCGCGCCATGGGGCCTGAGCCACGCCGTCAGCTTGTTCATGCGGGCCTTTATAGGGAGGACGGTTCAGAAAAACAGTGTTCCGTGCGCGGAACCACTCGCCTATCGGGGAAGCCATGGCCGATCCAGACCGACTCCATGCCGCGATCGCGAAGATCGTCGGCAGCCGTGCCGCCGCGCCGCGCCTGACCGATGGCCGCGCCTCGCTGATTCTCGACGTGACCGGGCTCGACGCGAAGACGCGCGACGCGATGGCCGAAGCCGCAAAGCAGGCACTGCTTGCGCTTCCCGAAGTGAACGACGTCCGCATCGCGATGACCAGCGAAAAGCGCGAGCGGCGGATCATCGCGGTCGGCTCGGGCAAGGGCGGCGTCGGCAAGTCGACGCTGGCGGCGAACCTCGCGATCGCGCTGAACGGCCTGGGCCGCAAGGTCGGGCTGGTCGATGCCGATATCTACGGCCCCTCGGTGCCGCGGCTGATGGGCGCCGAAGGCACGCGGCCGATGGCGGAGGACCAGAAACTGCTGCCGGTCGATACGCGCTTCGGCGTGCCGATCCTGTCGATGGGGCAGCTGGTGAAGCCGGGCCAGGCGATCGCGTGGCGCGGGCCGATGGCCGGCAACGCGCTCGGCCAGCTGATCGACGCCGCCTGGGGCGAGACCGACACGCTGATCGTCGACCTGCCGCCCGGCACCGGCGACGTGCAGCTGTCGATGATGCAGAAGCACAAGCCGGCGGGCGCGGTGATCGTCTCCACCCCGCAGGACCTCGCCCTGATCGACGCGGCGCGTGCGGTCGATCTGTTCAGTCAGGCGAACATCCCGATCGTCGGCCTGGTCGAGAACATGGCCGGCTATGCCTGCCCGCATTGCGGACAGGTCAGCGACCCGTTCGGCGCCGGCGGGGCCCAGGCTGCGGCCGCCGCGATGAACCTCGACTTCCTCGGCCGCGTGCCGCTGGAAATCGCGATCCGCCAGGCCAGCGACGCCGGCGAGCCGCCGGCCGCCGACGAGGGCTTCGCCGGAGACCCGTTCCGCGCGATTGCCGCCAAGGTCGCGGCCTGGCTGGATCGCAAGCACGAAGGAGGCGTTTGACGCATATGCCCCTCACTCGAGACGAAGACATTGCCGAGCTCCTTCAGAGCATCCGCACCATCGCCCTGGTCGGCGCGTCGGATCGGCCGGACCGCCCCAGCTATGAAGTGATGGCGTTCCTGCAGCGTCGCGGCTACCGCGTGATCCCGGTCAACCCGCAGATCACCGGCGAGCACGTCCATGGCGAATATGTCTGGCGGGAACTCGCGCAGATCGGCGAGCCGATCGACATGGTCGACATCTTCCGCCGCCCCCAGGCCGCCGGCGAAGCGGTCGACCAGGCCATCGCCGCCGGCGCCAAAGCGGTCTGGATGCAGCTCGGCGTCATCAACGAACAAGCCGCCGCCCGCGCCGAAGCCGCCGGCCTGAAAGTCGTGATGGACCGCTGCCCGAAAATCGAAATCGCGAGGATGGGCCTGCCGAAGATCGAGCAGGCCGTCTAAGCAGCGCGGAAGGCGTAAATGGCCGGCCGATAGCGCGGCTCGGGGATCGGATCGCCGTTCGCCCGCGCGCTTTCGAGCCACAGATCGATCAATTCCTCAGCCTTGCTCAAGGCCTCCGAGCGGGTCGAGCCGAACGTCGTGCATGGCTCAAGATCGGGAACGTCCGCGACCCAAGCCTGCTCGTCGTCGGACCAGAAAAGATTGATATGATAGGTCGAGTTCACGCTTCGCGATCCAATCCGTGCCGCTCGATTATAGCACGAGCCTGCCTGAGCTGATAGGCGCGGGCATCTTTGCCGTCGGGCTCGATCGGCAACGGTCGAGGTGCGCCTTTGTGCCGGTAGATATGGTGACTTCCGCGTACGCGTTCCAGCCGCCATCCATAAGCCTCCAGCACGGATTTAAATTCGCCGAAGGTTAGTTTCTGGCCATCGAGGAAGCGGCGGATGAGTTTATCGATCTGCGACAACGGTGTTCTCCAGGCACGGGGAACGACCCACTAGGAGCAGTTCGAAGCGGGTTGAATCGCGGAGCGTTGTGGACGAGCTGCCATACAGCAATCTCAGGCACTCTCCAGCAGCTTCTCCCGCGCGATCTTCTCGCGCCAGACCAGCGGCGCGGTGTGGTGCACGCTCTCGCCGGTCGCGTCGACGGCGACCGTGACCGGCATGTCCTGCACGTCGAACTCGTAGATCGCTTCCATGCCCAGGTCTTCGAAGCCGACCACCTTCGACGCCTTGATCGCCCGCGAAACCAGATAGGCCGCGCCGCCGACGGCCATCAGATACGCCGCCTTATGGTCGCTGATCGCCTCGATCGCGACCGGTCCGCGCTCCGCCTTGCCGACCATCGCCAGCAGGCCTTGCTCCAGCATCATGCGGGTGAATTTGTCCATCCGCGTCGCGGTGGTCGGGCCGGCGGGGCCGACGACTTCCTCGCGCACCGGATCGACCGGCCCGACATAATAGATCACGCGCCCCTTGAACTCGACCGGCAGCTGCTCGCCCCGGCTCAGCATGTCCTGGATGCGCTTGTGCGCGGCGTCGCGGCCGGTCAGCATCTTGCCGTTCAGCAGCAGCCGGTCGCCCGGCTTCCAGCTCGCGACCACCTCGGGCGTCAGCGTATCGAGATCGACGCGGATCGCTTCCTTAGACGGCGTCCACTGCACCTTCGGCCATTCGTCGAGGCTCGGCGGCTCCAGATATGCGGGGCCGGAGCCGTCGAGGTGGAAGTGCGCGTGCCGGGTCGCCGCGCAATTCGGGATCATCGCGATCGGCTTCGACGCCGCATGCGTCGGCCAGTCCATGATTTTGACGTCGAGGATCGTCGAAAGCCCGCCCAGTCCCTGCGCGCCGATGCCCAACGCATTGACCTTGTCGAAAATCTCGATCCGCAGCTCCTCGATCTTATTGGCGGCGCCCCGCGCCTTCAACTGCGCCATGTCGATATCGCCCATCAGCGATTCCTTGGCCAGCAGCATCGCCTTCTCGGCCGTGCCGCCGATGCCGATGCCGAGCATGCCCGGCGGGCACCAGCCGGCGCCCATTTGCGGCACCGTCTCCAGTACCCAGTCGACGATCGAATCGCTGGGGTTCAGCATCTTGAACTTGGATTTGTTCTCGCTGCCCCCGCCCTTGGCCGCGACGATCACCTCGACATGATGCCCCGGCACCATTTCGACATGCAGCACCGACGGCGTGTTGTCCTTGGTATTGACGCGCGAAAAGGCCGGATCGCTGAGGATCGACGCGCGCAACCGGTTGTCCGGGTGCTGGTATGCTCGCCGCACGCCCTCGTCGACGACCTCCTGCAGCGACTTGTCCGACTGCAGCCGGCAGTCCTGCCCCCATTTCACGAACACGGTGACGATGCCCGTATCCTGGCAGATCGGCCGATGCCCCTCCGCGCACATGCGGCTGTTGGTCAGAATCTGCGCGATCGCATCCTTCGCCGCCGGCGACACCTCGGCCTCATAGGCCGCGCCCAGCGCCCGGATATAATCCATCGGATGGTAGTAGGAGATATACTGGAGCGCGTCGGCCACGCTTTCGATCAGATCGGTTTCGCGGATGGTGGTCATGATTCCCCCATGAGTCTCGGCGGGACGATAGGCAAGCGAAAGCCAAAAAACACGCCCTCTCCCATCGGGAGAGGGCGACTCGCACGACGCGCGAGCGGGTGAGGGCGATGGAAGCATGCCACTCACCGTTCACCTCACCCGATCGGCCTTCGGACCTGACACAACCGGCTCGCGGAACAAATCGGTTGCGCCCTGTTCTTTCCGAGGATTAGCTTCAACTTGGTACGACCGAACGGGGGGCATATGGAGTTAGCAACTAAACTCGCCGAGCTTGAAAAGCGGACGGCACAGCATCGCGAGCTTTTGCTCACCGAAGAGGCCGCAAAGACAGCGCTTGTAATGCCGTTCCTGCAGGCGCTGGGCTATGACGTATTCAACCCGGCCCAAGTGGTCCCCGAGTTCACGGCAGATGTCGGTATCAAGAAGGGAGAGAAGGTCGATTATGCTTTATGCATCGACGGAAAGCTCAGCATCCTTATCGAGTGCAAGCCGTCGACGGTCGATCTGGATCTAAAGCACGCATCGCAGCTCTTCCGCTATTTCTCGACAACCGATGCCCGTGTGGCGGTGCTCACGAACGGGGTCGTTTACCAGTTCTATTCCGACACAGAACAGCCGAACCGGATGGACGATAAGCCCTTCTTCGTGTTCTCGCTGGATGCGATTCGCAAGTCCGATATTTCGACGTTGGAGCGGCTCACTGCCACGAATTTCAGCGTCGAGGGCATTGTCGCTGAAGCCGGCCGGTTGAAGTTTCAGTCGCTCATGCGGATCGAATTGGAGAAGGAGTTCGCGTCGCCTTCCGAAGAGTTTGTGCGGATGATGGCAGGTCGCGTGCAATCCGGGCGGATCAGCGCGACCGTCAAAGAGCAGGTTCAGACCACGCTGATCACTTCGATCGCTTCGATCATCCGTGACCGGGTCAACGAGCGACTGAATTCCGCTTTGAACGTCGCAAATCCATCGCCTGAACATATTGAACGAGGCGCGTCAGACGATATGTCCAAAGGCGATGGGGTGATGACGACTGACGACGAGCTGAGCGGTTTTCGCATTGTGCAGGCGATCGCTGCGCGGCATGTGGACCCCGACCGAGTCGTGATTAGGGATTCCAAGTCCTACTGCGCCGTTCTTCTCGACGATAACAATCGTAAATCTTTGGCCCGACTGCATTTCAACAGTCCTACGACGCGTTATGTGAGCACCTTTGTCGGCAAGGATGAAATACGGCATCCTATTTCAGCGCTAACAGACATTTACAAGCTCGAACCTCATATTGTGCAAAGGCTTCAGGAACTTGGGTAATAGGGCGGCTCGGTTATCGAGTTCAACGTCACGTCGTCGCTCCTGCTCGCAACATGCCGCTCACTCCAGCATCGTCCGCTTCGCATCCGCCCACGCCTTGCCTTCGTCCCCACCCCACAGCAGCCAGGCGATATAGCCGGCGGAGGGCCGCGCCGGGTCGGCCCAGAAGCGGCCCTGCTTGTCGACCGCATGGCGGGCGAAATAGCTGTACATGGACTTGATGTCCTTCGGCTCCAGCGGCTCGCGGGCGATCAGCTGCTCGGCGCGGGCGGCGCCGACATGGGTGCCGCCGCGGCCGTGCTTCGCGCGCAGCTCCAGCCCGCGGGCGGCGTTTTCCGCCATCTTGGCCGTCGGCACGAAGCGAATGGGTTTCGGCATCGGGGTCCTTCTTCAAACGTCCGGCGAACCTTTCCCTCTGCGCAGCGGATAATCCACAGGAATTTGGCGCGCCCGAGCGGGAGGCCGAACGGGCGGAATCCGGCCCGGAATCCCCTCTCTCCAAGACATCGGTCCGTCGGCGAAACGAATCGTTCGTGCGACGAACTGCAGGCTTCACCAGTGATTTACCGTCTTGCGTCCGGAGTCCGGTTGGAACACAATCCCTAGCGGTCACAGCAGGGGCTCACACAAGACGTGGTATTCCGCCGCGCGCGACACCATATCGCGTGCACGGGAGACTCACGCCCTGTGGAACATGGGGACAGGCGCTTTTCGCCCGCCCGGACGAGCCCTTGAAGTGCTACCGATGAATAACTTGCCCGAATCGAACAGATCGGGAACAGTGAGGGGCTTGGGACGCATGGATTTCAGGGATACGCAGGAGGCCGAGATGAGCACCGCCACGATCGAGGCGACCAGCACCGGCAGCGGCAGCAGCGAGGTGCGCGCGCGTCCCTTCCCGGTCGAGGTCGATCACAGCCGCGATTCGCTGCTGACCGAATTCGGCAAGGAGACGCTGAAGGACCGCTATCTGCTGCCCGGCGAATCCTACCAGGACCTGTTCGTGCGCGTTGCGTCCGCTTACGCCGACGATGCGGCCCACGCGCAGCGGCTCTACGACTATATCTCGCGCCTGTGGTTCATGCCGGCGACGCCGGTGCTGTCGAACGGCGGCACCGGGCGCGGCCTGCCGATTTCCTGCTATCTGAACTCGGTCGACGACAGCCTTGAGGGCATCGTCAACACCTGGAACGAGAATGTCTGGCTGGCTTCGCGCGGCGGCGGCATCGGCACCTATTGGGGCAGCGTGCGCGGCATCGGCGAGCCGGTCGGCCTGAACGGCAAGACCAGCGGCATCATCCCCTTCGTGCGCGTGATGGATTCGCTGACGTTGGCGATCAGCCAGGGCTCGCTGCGTAGGGGGAGCGCCGCCTGCTATCTCGACATCTCGCACCCGGAGATCGAGGAGTTCCTCGAAATCCGCAAACCCTCGGGCGACTTCAACCGCAAGGCGCTGAACCTGCATCACGGCGTGCTGATCCCCGACGCCTTCATGGAGGCGGTGCGCGACGGGACGGAATGGGTGCTGCGCTCGCCCAAGGACGGGTCGGAGCGCGGCACCGTCGACGCGCGCTCGCTGTTCCAGAAATTGGTCGAAACCCGCCTCGCGACCGGCGAGCCCTACATCGTCTTCTCCGATCACGTGAACCAGGCGATGCCGCGCCACCACCAGGAGCTCGGCCTCAAGGTCTCGACCTCGAACCTCTGCTCGGAAATCACGCTGCCGACCGGCCGCGACCATCTGGGCAACGATCGCACCGCGGTCTGCTGCCTGTCGTCCCTGAACCTCGAGACCTGGGACGAATGGAACGGCGACAAGCAGTTCATCGAGGACGTGATGCGCTTCCTCGATAACGTCCTGACCGACTATATCGACCGCGCGCCCGACGAGATGGCGCGCGCCAAGTACAGCGCGGGCCGCGAGCGTTCGGTCGGCCTCGGCGTGATGGGCTATCACTCGTTCCTGCAGGCGCGCGGCATCCCGTTCGAATCGGCGATGGCGAAGAGCTGGAACCTGAAGATGTTCAAGCACATCCGCGCCAAGGCCGACGAGGCGTCGATGCTGCTCGCGACCGAGCGCGGGCCGTGTCCGGACGCGGCGGAGCGGGGCGTGATGGAGCGGTTCAGCTGCAAGATGGCGATCGCGCCGACCGCGTCCATCTCGATCATCTGCGGCGGCACCTCCGCCTGCATCGAGCCGATCCCGGCCAACATCTACACCCACAAGACGCTGTCGGGCAGCTTCTCGATCCGCAATCCGTATCTGGAGAAATTGCTGATCGAGAAGTCCAAGAACTCGGAAGGCGTCTGGAGCTCGATCCTTGAGCGGGGCGGCTCGGTCCAGCACCTCGATTTCCTCACCCAGGAAGAAAAGGACGTCTACAAGACCAGCTTCGAGATCGACCAGCGCTGGCTGATCGAGCTCGCCGCCGACCGCACGCCCTATATCGACCAGTCCGCCTCGCTGAACCTGTTCATCCCGGCCGATGTCGAGAAATGGGACCTGCTGATGCTCCACTTCCGCGCGTGGGAGCTCGGCATCAAATCGCTCTATTATCTGCGTTCCAAGTCCGTCCAGCGCGCCGGCTTCGCCGGCGGCGTCGAAGCCGACAACACGCCCGACCTCAGGCAGATCGAGGTCGAGGCAAAGGACTATGACGAATGTCTGGCCTGCCAGTGAGGCAAAGCGCCCTCTCCCTTCAGGGGAGAGGGCAGGCTGAGCGCAGCTCAGCCGGGAGAGGGGAAGTCTCCGGCTCAGCCTCTCTCCCTGGCCGCTTCGCGGCCGTCCCTCTCCCCTGCAGGGAGAGGGCTGGCGACTTACCGCGCCCCGCTCTCTTCCTCTTCGAACAGCTCGGCCGCGTTGGCGCCGGTGGCGCTCAGCCGCACCTTGTCGCCTTCCACGCCGGCGACCAGCCCGGCGGAGATATAGTGATGATGCCCTTCATGGCTGCCGGTCCCGCTGTCCTTCTTGGTCAGCTTGATGCGGTCGCCGTCGACATGGTCGACAGTGCCGACATGGACGCCGTCGGCGCCGATCACGTCCATATGCTCGCGGATCTGGCTGAGGTCGGTCATTCGCATTGCTCCTTCGTTTCGCCCTCACAACGCGTGAGGCAGGAGATGGTCGCATGCGCCTGAACCGCTCCGCCGCCGCCCTGCCGCCGCTCCTCGCGCTCGCCGCCTGCGCGCGCCAGGCCGGCAGCGCGGTCCAGCATGGCCCGGACACGCCCGGCTTCCTGCTGGGCGTGTGGCACGGCTTCATCTTCCCGGTCGCCTGGCTGCTCAGCCTCTTCATGCCGGACGTCGCGATCTACGCCGTGCCGAACAACGGCGGCTGGTACGATTTCGGCTATTTCGTCGGCATCGTCTTCCTGGGCGTCGGCGCGCGCGGCACCCGCACCGTCTACCGCACCCGCATCGTCCGGGAGCGCCGCTGATGGCGCGCACCCCCGCCAATCCCCATATCCAGTTCAAGCCGGAGTAACGCCCATGCCTCTCCTCGAAGCCCGCAAGCAGTACAAGCCGTTCGAATACCCCTGGGCGTTCGAGTTCTGGAAGCGCCAGCAGCAGATCCACTGGATGCCGGAGGAAGTGCCGCTGGGCGAGGATTGCCGCGACTGGGCGCAAAAGCTCACCAATCATGAGCGCAACCTGCTGACGCAGATTTTCCGCTTCTTCACCCAGGCCGATGTCGAGGTGCAGGATTGCTACCACGACAAATATGGCCGCGTGTTCAAGCCGACCGAGATCAAGATGATGCTGACCGCGTTCAGCAACATGGAGACGGTCCACATCGCCGCCTATTCGCACCTGCTCGACACGATCGGCATGCCGGAAAGCGAATACAGCGCCTTCCTCCAGTTCAAGGAGATGAAGGACAAGCATGATTATATGCAGCAATTCTCGGTCGATACGGACGAGGATATCGCCCGCACGCTGGCGATGTTCGGCGGCTTCACCGAGGGGCTGCAGCTGTTCGCGTCGTTCGCGATGCTGATGAACTTCCCGCGCTTCAACAAGATGAAGGGCATGGGCCAGATCATCAGCTGGTCGGTGCGCGACGAGAGCCTGCACTGCGAAGGCATCACGCGCCTGTTCCACGCCTTTGTGAAGGAACGCGACTGCCTGACCAAGGCGGTCAGGGAAGACATTCTCGATTGCTGCCAGAAGACGGTGCGGCTGGAGGATGCGTTCATCGACCTGGCGTTCGAAATGGGTCCGGTGCCCGGCATGACGCCCAAGGAGATCAAGAAGTATATCCGCTACATCGCCGACTGGCGCCTGGGCCAGCTCGGCTTTTCGCCGATCTACATGATCGACGAACACCCGCTCCCCTGGCTCGCCCCGCTGCTGAACGGCGTCGAGCACGCCAACTTCTTCGAGACGCGCGCGACCGAATATTCCAAGGCCGCCACCCGCGGAAACTGGAACGAAGTCTGGGACAATTTCGACCGGCGGAAAGCCGCGAAGTTGGGCGTGGTCGCGAACGAGGACGAAGGCGGCGAGGACATGTTCGCGCGGGCGGGCGTGGCGGCGGAGTAAAGGAGGCGAGTTTGGCCGAAGTAAAGGTAAATAGCGTCAAGGCTAGCGAAGTTGGCGCTGAAATGGTCGCGTATCTACTCACTGTGTCCATTCTTACTGGACCTGAGTATGGCCGAGGCCAAATCTCCGTTGACGGTTTGCCCATTATAAATGGTTGCCCAAGGGATGAGATATTAAGGACATATGCCCTGGCTCTCAGGGCGGTAAATAACCCTCATAATCTTGAGTCATATCTCGCAGACGCGCGCTAGTATGTTGTGAGCAATATCCCCGTGATTAGGAGCCAAGGCGATGACGGAAAATAAGGACAGGTCGGACGAGTTTGCTTCCTTTGCGGCTGCGACCCGACACCTACTCGAGGTTCGATCGGCTCCGACATTCCATCTTGTCCCGCAGAATGATCCTTCGCCGAGCAATGGTGTTCCGACCCAACATCTCGTACCCGCTCCCGCTCCTGCTCCTCCGCCAGAGCCGGCTCAGAAGAAAGACGGTTGATGCCGACAATATGGGGTGCGGACTGGCCTGATGCTCTCACCACGATAATTGCGGTTATTACTGCACCACTGGGACTTGTGGCGCTATTTCTAACGGGCAAAGCCCTGCGCTCGCAGAATTCATCCAACGACATCCAGACGGTTCTTACCATTTGGGACCGTCTCGATTCTCATTGGCAGAGATTTAGGACTGCAGGTGAGGAATCTGAGAAGCGCTTCGAATTTGGCCAACTCATAAGTTACTACGAGATCTCGTGTCATCTGTTCAGAGACGGAGTTCTGCGGACCACGGCCGCAGCGACCCTGAAACAACACTTGGCCGAAATACTGCCGCGCATGCGGCAGAATCTCGACTTTGCTCAATGGTTCGATGATCTCGTCACAGACGAGAGCACGTTCGAACACATACGATGGTTTTGTGGACGGTATGGGCAATCCCAATTGCCCGGCACGGCTTAGCGGGGAGCTAGCCGCGAATTGCGGTTGGCCTGCGATTTCTGAGCTGCTAGGATCCCGTTATGTTCTCCATCGCCGACCCGCTCTCTGAACCCGCGATCGACCTGCTCGCCAGTGCGCGGGGAAAGAAATTCGGGACGATCCTCGCCGATCCGCCGTGGCAGTTTCAGAACCGTACCGGCAAGGTCGCGCCGGAGCATAAGCGGCTGTCGCGTTACGGCACGATGACGCTGGACGAGATTTGCGCGCTGCCGGTCGCCGATATCGCCGCCGATCCCTCTCACCTCTATCTCTGGGTGCCGAACGCGCTGCTGCCCGAGGGGCTAAAGGTGATGGAGGCGTGGGGCTATCGCTACATTTCCAACATCGTCTGGCACAAGGTACGCAAGGACGGCGGATCGGATGGGCGCGGCGTTGGCTTCTATTTCCGCAACGTCACCGAGCTGCTGCTGTTCGGGGTGCGTGGCAAGAACGCCCGCACCCTCCCGCCCGGCCGCAGCCAGGTCAACCTGATCGCCACCCGCAAGCGCGAACACAGCCGCAAGCCCGACGAGCAATACAAGATCATCGAGGATTGCAGCTGGGGGCCCCGCCTCGAAATGTTCAGCCGCGGCAAGCGCACCGGCTGGACCGTCTGGGGCAACCAGGCCGACGAAGGCTATAAGCCGACGTGGGACACCTACAGCTACAACTCGGCCATTGCTGCCGAATAACTACCGTCGTCACCCCGGACTTGATCCGGGGTCCACCTTCTTCTTTTGGTTGGAAAGAAAGGCAGGTGGATGCCGGATCAAGTCCGGCATGACGCAACACGGTCGGATTCGAAACGCCATCAGCTATACGGCTTGCCGTTCCATGTCGCTTCGGTCGCCGCGACAATCAGGATCGGGCATGATCCCATCACACCCCTACGAACGCGCATTCTCGCTTTGTCGAATGCCGTGACCGTCGATGTCGTAAGATCGATCGGAAGCCTCGGGTTCCTCTCATCATCAGGCAATGTCGCCTGATATTCGGCCCAGAGGCGCCGCGCCAGCTGCAGCAGCGCCAGGCGATCCTTGGTGATGATCACGCCGGCGGAAATGACGCCAGCTTCAAACCATGATCGATAGGAAGCGAGATCGCGATCGAGATTCCCGTCCTTCGCGTTCCACTCGACATCCAGAACGATGCGGTTCTTGAAGTTATCGACGAGATAGCCTTCCTGATACACGGTCGGGAGCTCGCCGAGCTTTTCGCCGTCCCGCGAAAACAGGACGCCTTTCGTTTCCAGATCCAATCGCGTCTCGCGCCAGCCTCGACGGGCAAATTCCTCGTCGATCTGCGCAGCAATGTCGCCGCGATTTCCGCCCGCTTTGAGCCACGAACTCGGATCGAGACGGTAAGTCGAGAGCACCTCAACAATGTCCGCCCACTCCTGCGGGCAAACAGCTTGCATAACTGCGGCAGCAGAATTGGACTCCAGGAAAGCCCAATGATCCCTTGCCACTCCTGGAAGAACCGCGGGGAGATCATACGTGAAGGTCTCGAACATCCCCGCGTTATGCAGGACCGGCAGGTGAAAGCAAAAAGAGAGCTTTCAGCGAACCCTTGGTGCACTTTCCCGGATAATGGCACACTCGGCAACGGCTCGCGTTTCTGCTCCGTGCCCCACGTCCAATCCGAAGCCGTCGCGCAGATCGAGTACGACGCACCCTCGCGCACGCTGTTCGTGCGGTTCACCAGCGGCGAGTGGTACAGCTATTTCGACGTGCCCCCATGCGTCTGCGCCGCGTTCGAGGCAGCGGACTCGCACGGCCGCTTCTTCCAAGACCACATCCGCGACCGCTACGCCTATAAGGGGCCGCTGGAAGTGTCCGCCTGAATGCTAAGCGCAGCGTCCGCTCAGCCTTTGTCGGGCGGCCGATAGCCCAGCGCCTCCAGGTCGATCCCTTGCGCCATCAACCGCTCGGCATCTTCGGACGTGCCATAGCGGGCGAGTGCGTGGACAGGATCGCGCTCGATCTCCTCCCGCACCATGTCGCGCGGCAGCGGACCGGCTTCGGCACGCCGCCGCTCGCGCTTGCGCCGGCGCCGCTCGCGATCCTGCCGGATCAGCGCCCGCTCTTCGGGAGACAGGCTGGCCTGATACAGCATGCCCGCCATAGCGAGCGCCAACAGGAGGAGGTATATCCAGAGCATGGCCGAGCAAGTCTAGCGCATCGCCCTCGGCGTGCAATCCGTTCGCCTTACCTCGACCGGGCGCTGTCAGCTTGACCCGCCCCTTTCCCCTCCCGTAACTATGGTCGCACCAATCGGAGTGGATATGTCGGAGATTGTTGCCCGCTGATCGACGGGCTGGGTCAAGAGCCCAGCGGCCGTCGGGCATGCGTGACGCGCGCGGCGGGCTGAGGCCCGGCGCGTCGGGCGTCGCGCGGGTCTCACCGTCAGCAACGGGCCTTCTCCACTTGAACATTTCCAGACACGAACAGCGCGTGCTGCACGCGCTCGCGCTCGGCGGCCGCATCGTGCACCGCCGCTGTCCGCAATCCGGCAAGATCGTCGCGGTCGATTGCTTCACCCGCGAAGGCTTCGTCCTCGCCGATTGCACGCCCGGCGTGTTCCGCCGCCTCAAACGCCGCCGCCTGATCGCGAGCCAGGGCGGCCAGCCCTACCGCATCAGCCGCGTCGGCCTCGCGGCCGTCCGGCCGCAATTGGACCAAAGGTAAGGGTTCGCGCAGAGGCGCGGAGGCGCAGAGAGGTCGTGCCCGATCAGGCGCCCGGGCAAATCGCCGGCGGCTGTGCCGGTTGCGGCCCGTCCGCGCCTTCGCGCCTCCGCGCGAAAAAAATCTGTCCTACACGCCTGCCGCTGTGCCAGGTTCGCCGCGGCTCATTCTCAGTGTCGATCGACTCCGGCGCGCGCGGCTTCGCGGGGAAGGGGAGATTTTCCGGAATCCATGTGAATGTCACCAAGGTCGTCCACCTCGTCCATGTCGTCCGCTTCGCGCGCCTGAACGAAAAACGGGCCCGGAGCCTGCGCCCCGAGCCCGTTTCCGTTTCCTAGGCTGAAGCCCGGCGTTACGCCGCGACGCGCGCGCCTTCCGGCAGCGCCGCCTTCACCTGGGCGACGATCGCCGCGAAAGCCTCGCCTTCGTGCATCGCGATGTCGGCCAGGACCTTCCGGTCCAGTTCGACGCCGGCCAGCTTCAGGCCGTGCATGAACACGCCATAGGTCAGGCCTTCGGCCCGGGCGGCGGCGTTGATGCGCTGGATCCAGAGCGCGCGGAAATTCCGCTTCTTCACCTTGCGGTCGCGATAGGCGTACTGGCCGGCCTTTTCGACCGCCTGGCGCGCGATGCGGATCGTGTTCTTGCGACGGCCGTAATAGCCCTTCGCCTGATCCAGAATGCGCTTGTGCTTCGCCTTCGTCGTGGTGCCGCGTTTGACACGTGCCATGGTCGGTCCTCCTTACTTCAGGCCGTAGGGGGCCCAGGCCTTCACCGTCGCCGTGTCGGCGTCGGAGAGGACGGAGGTGCCGCGGTTCTGGCGGATATATTTGCCGTTGTGGCTGATCAGGCGGTGGCGCTTGCCGGCCACGCCGTGCTTCAGCTTGCCGGTCGCGGTGATCTTGAAGCGCTTCTTCACACCGCTCTTCGTCTTGAGCTTGGGCATTTTCGTCCTTTCGAATGTTCGACGATTATGGACGGCCACGGCAGCCCACACTGGCCGGGCAGTCCTTCCTTATCGCGAAGCGGCGGCTCCTAGCGGCGAAGCAGCGGAATTGCAACCGGAAGCGGCGCAAAGGGGTTGATCCCCGTCATGAACGAGATGGCCCGGCCCGGCGCCTTCGAGGAAGCGCGCCCGATCCATCGCGATCCGGTCACCACGGCGGTCGCGAGCCTGGTCGCCGTGCTCGCAACGATCGTCGGCCTGATCCTGCTCGCCTGGACGGTGCTCTACGTGACCAAGGGGCGGTTCCTCAAACACACGTTCGAGAAATATGCCAGCCGGGCGGCGCTGCGCGACGTCCGTGTCGCCGGCGATTTCCAGTTCTATTTCGATCCGATCGACATCAAGTTCCTGGCCGAAGGGCTGACGATCACCAATCCGAAATGGGCGAAGGAGCCCTATTTCCTGAAGTCGAAGCTGATCGACAGCGACATCAAGACGATCCCGCTGATCTTCGGCCAGCAGCGCGCCGACTGGCTGATGCTGCTGGGCGGCAACCTCGACCTGCAATGGAGCCCGGACGGCAGGCAGAACACTTGGACCTTGGGCAAGCCGACCGGCAAGCCGCTCGAGCTGCCCGACATCCGCCGCGCGCTGATCCAGGGCACGCGCATCCGCTATTCGGACCCGCGGATGCAGCTGTTCGCGGATATCGGCGTCGACACGGTCCGCGCGCAGGACACGCGCTTCGCCAGCAATATCCGCTTCTCCGGCGAGGGGCGGCTGCGCGACCGTCCCTTCACGCTTTCCGGCAGCCTCCTCTCGCCGAACGAGACGGTGACCGGCGGCAAGAACCGGTTCCGGCTGCACGCGGAGGCCGCGCGCACGGTGCTCGACGTATCGGGCACGTTGCCGGGCGCGACGCGGATCGAGGACGCGCCGCTCGACTTCCGGGTGCATGGCTACAATCTCGCCAACCTGTTCGACTTCATCGGCGTCGCGGTGCCCGATACCCGCGCGTACAATCTGCGCTCCGCTCTGATGAAGCATGACGACGAATGGCGCTTCACCCGGCTGCGCGGGCGGTTCGGCAACAGCGATCTGGCCGGGCGGCTGACCGTCGCGATGAAGGACCGGCTGAAGCTCGACGCCAACTTGGCGACGCAGAGCCTCGACATGGTCGATGCCGGGCCGTTCATCGGCTACGATCCCGAGCGGCTCGACGCCACCGGCGGCAAGGTGGTGCGGACCGAAGGCGGCACGCCGCGCGTGCTGCCAGACGCGCCTTTGAAGGTCGACGCGATCAGAGGCTTCGACGCCGATGTGCACTGGACCGTGAAGCGGGTGCGCGGCGACACCTGGCCGGTCTCCAACATCGATCTGACGCTCGACCTCGACCACAGCCTGATGAAGCTGTCGCCGCTGACCTTCGATCTGGATCGCGGCCATGTCTCGTCGGACATCTCGATCGATGCGCGCCGGCGGCCGGTCTTCACCGATCTCGACCTCCGCCTGTCGCCGACGCCGATGGGGCGGCTGCTGAAGGGCTTCGGCGTCGAGGAAGCGGGCACGACCGGCACGCTGAAGGCACGGGTCAAGCTGGAAGGACCCGGCGACAGCATCCGCAAGTGGCTGGGCAGCTCCGACGGCCGCATCGCGATCATCATGCCGAAGGGGTCGCTCTGGGCCCGCAACGTGCAGCTGTCGGAGCTCGATATCGGCACCTTCATCTGGAAGATGTGGGAAAAGAAGCTGAAGGAACCGGTCGAGATCAATTGCGGCCTGATCGCCTTCACCGTGCGGAACGGCATCGCGGCGGCGGACCCGATCCTGATCGACACGAAGAAGAACGTGATCCTGGGCCGCGGCGGCTTCAGCTTCAGGAACGAGGCGCTGGACCTGCGCATCCGCGCCGACGGCAAACGCTTCAGCCTGTTCTCAGGCCAGAGCCCGGTCGGCATCGGCGGCTATTTCGCGGCGCCCAGCCTCGACGTGATCAGCCCGCAGCTGATCGCCCGCGGCGGCGCCGGGCTGGGTCTGGGCGCCGTCGTGTCGCCGCTGGCCAGCGTGCTCGCCTTCGTCGATATCGGCGACGCGAAGGCGGCGGCGTGCGGACCGGTGCTCGCCGGTGCTCATGCCAGTGCCCAGCGGACAAAGGGCGGCGAACCGCGCGACGATGTCGGCAAGGGCACGACCGCCAAATCCGAATCGGGCGACCGCTCGCGCGAGGCCCGGCACAAGCAGCGCAAGAAGTTCCTGGGTATCTTCTAGCGCTAACTGCCGGGGTAGGCTTTCGTCTTCAGCAGGGAAGCGAGGTGCGCCGCGTTCGACGCGGCCGCCCTGGCCGTCGCGGCGATCTTGTCGGGCACCTGGGGCAGGTCTTTGAAGTCTACCTTCCCCATCGCTTCGCCGACCCAATAGGTCGCGGCGGCCGCGGGCACCGTGAAGCCGACATCGTTCAGTGCCTGCAGCAGGGAGGCGGTGATGCTGTGGGCGCCGTCCTCGTTGCCGACGATGCCGACCAGCGCGACCTTGCCGTAAGCCGGTGTGCGGCCCTGGCCGTCCGTCTCGCTGAAGAAGGCGTCCATCCGCTCGCAGACGCGCTTGGCGACGCTCGACATCTGGCCCAGCCAGACCGGCGTGCCGAAGATCAGGATATCGGCGGCAAGGATCCTGGCGCGGATCGCGGGCCAGGCGTCGCCGGCGCCTTCGTCGGACTTGACCCCCGGCTTCACGTCGTGAGCCGCGACGCGGATCGTCTCGGTCAGCCCGATATCATGCTTCGCGAGTTCGCCGGCGATCAGGCCGATCATCCGGTCGGTGGAGGAAGCACCCTCGGGCTTGAGGGTGCAGTTGAGCGCAATTGCAGTAAGGGCCATGCCCGGCAGACGCGCGGGCCGGCGATGGGGTTCCTATCCCTCGTCCGCCGTGTCGTCTGCCGAAGTGAGATAATAGGGCTCGACCGGGCCGCTGAGCTTGATCGTCAGCGGGCGGCCGTGGCGGTCCATTTTCTTGCCGAGCGCGACGCGCACCCAGTTTTCCGACACCGAATATTCCTCGACATCGGTCCGCTCGGCGCCCTTGAAGCGGATGCCGATGCCGCGGCCGAGCACGTCGGCGTTATAGTGCGGGCTGCGCGGGTCGTTCGAAAGGCGGTCGGGTGGCGTGTCGGTCATGGCCGCGCCTTTAGCCGCGAGCCCTAGGCTGCCGCAAGCGCGGCGACGCGGGCATTTGCGGTCCGAAGGTCTTCCACGAACTGCGCATATTCGCGCTCCTTGTCGGCCTTGTCACGCAGCCGCAGCAGATAGCTCGGGTGGATCGTCACCCAGCATTCGCCGCCCTCCAGCTTCAGAGCGCGCCCGCGGGTGCCGGAAATCGTCACCACCTTGTGCAGCAGGGAACGCGCCGCAGTCGCACCCATCGCGACGGTGACAGGCGGACGGATCAGCAGCCGCTCCTGGTCGATCCACCAGCGGCAGGCGTCGATCTCGGGTCCGTTGGGCTTGGAATGAATGCGGCGCTTGCCGCGCTGCTCGAACTTGAAATGCTTGACTGCGTTGGTGACGTAGGTGGTGCGGCGGTCGATCCCGGCCTCCTCCAGCGCCCGATCCAGCACCTCCCCGGCCGGGCCGACGAACGGATGTCCGGCCAGGTCCTCCTGGTCGCCCGGCTGTTCGCCGACCAGCATCAGCTTTGCGTTCATGCCGCCTTCGCCGAACACCGTCTGCGTTGCGCATTCATACAGATGGCAGCGCGTGCAGCTCGCCGCTTCTTCGCGCAGGGCTTCCCACGCCCTCTGGCTGTTGCTCACCACGCCGGATCAACGCCGCGGCGGGCGGGAAGGGTTCAGGCCTGTGCTTCCGGCGGAGCCGTCAGCTTGCGGACGAAGCCGATCAGGCCGGTCTGGCGGCTGCGTTTCAGGCGTTCGGCCTGCAGGATCGTGCGGACCTGCTCGAAGCAGCGGACGGCATCGTCGTTGACGAGCACATAGTCATAGCCGTCCCAGTGGCCGATCTCGCTGGCCGCGCGCGCCATCCGCGCATCGATCACCTCGTCGCTGTCGGTCGCCCGCGCGCGCAGCCGCCGCTCCAGCTCCGCCATCGAGGGCGGCAGGATGAAGACGCGGACCACGTCGCCGCCGGCCAGCTGATGAAGCTGCTGGGCGCCCTGCCAGTCGATGTCGAACAGCACGTCGTTGCCGGACGCGAGAATCTCGTCGACCGGCTTGGCGGGTGTGCCGTAGCGATGGCCGAACACGTGCGCCCATTCGAGGAACTCGCCGGCCGAGGCCATTTCCTTGAAGCGCGGCAGGTCGACGAAATGATAATCGACGCCGTCCTGCTCCCCCGGCCGAATCGCGCGCGTGGTTGCCGAAACCGACATGCGGAGCAGTGGGTCGGCCTGAAGCAGCATCCGCGAAATGGTCGACTTGCCCGCGCCCGAAGGCGAGGACAGCACGAACAGCACGCCGCGGCGGCGGAATTTATGGGGATCGTCGGTGCGCGAGGAAAGCAGGGTCTGCGGACGAAGCATGGCCGCTCGTGGCGCGGAGTCGGGCTGAGGTCAACATATCTGGCCCGCAACCAAGCCTCCACTCGTCCTGAGCGGAGCGCGGAGAGCGCAGTCGAAGGTGCGCCCCTCGACTTCGCTCCGCTTCGTTCGGGACGAGCGATGAACGGAACTAAGCGCTTTTTTTCTCTTTCCGCCTGTCCATTGCCTTCTTGGCGACCCATGCGCCGCCAAGCACGAGGCCGAGCGGGCCCAGCCGCCTCATCGCACCGGCGGCCAGCACGCCCAGCACCGCGCCCTTGCCGCCCTCGCCGTGACGGTCGCCGATCTCCTTGCCGACCAGCGCGCCGATTACCTTGCCGATCATCTCAATCTCCTTGTTTCGGCAGGGAAACGCCCGAGCGGGCGGCTTTCTCCGCAAGGCCGGACACACCTTCGCGCCGATCGAGTTCGGCGAGGACGTCCTCGAAACCGAGGCCGAGACTTTCGAGCAATACGGCCAGATGGAAGACCAGGTCCGCCGCTTCGCCGGTCAGCGCCTGTGCGTCGCCGCGCGTGGCGGCGATCACTGCTTCGACGGCTTCCTCGCCCACTTTCTGCGCGATCCGGTCGCGGCCTTTCGCAAACAGCCGGGCGATATAGGATGCCTCCGGATCGGCGACGCGGCGGGCGCGGATCGTCGCGGACAGGCGGGTCAGGCGATCGTCAGTCATGGGAACGCACCGGATAGCCGGCCGCGCCGAGCGCCGCGTGCGCTTCGGCGATCGTGTGGCGGCCGAAATGGAAGATCGAAGCGGCAAGCACCGCCGAGGCATGGCCATCGCGAACGCCTTCGACCAAATGGTCGAGTTCGCCGACGCCGCCGCTCGCGACGACCGGGATCGAGACCGCATCGGCGATCGCGCGGGTGAGGGCGATGTCGTAGCCGCCTTGCGTGCCGTCCCGGTCCATCGAGGTCACGAGCAATTCGCCGGCGCCGAGTTGGGCGAGCCGCAGGGCGTGCTCGACAGCGTCGATGCCGGTGGCGTTGCGTCCGCCATGGGTGAAGACTTCCCAGCGCCCGCGCTCGACGCCGCGGGCATCGATCGAAGCCACCACGCACTGGCTGCCGAACCGGTCGGCAATCTCGGCCACGACTTCGGGCCGGCTCACCGCCGCCGAGTTGACCGCGACCTTGTCGGCGCCTGCGAGCAGCAACGCGCGGGCGTCCTCGACCGACCGCACGCCGCCGCCGACGGTCAGCGGCATGAAGCAGACTTCCGCCGTGCGGCGGACGACCTCGACCATCGTGGCGCGCCCCTCGTGGCTGGCGGCGATGTCGAGAAAGCAGAGCTCGTCGGCACCGGCTGCGTCATAGGCGCGTGCCTGCTCGACCGGATCGCCGGCATCCGCCAGATCGACGAAGTTGACGCCCTTCACGACACGCCCGTTCGCCACGTCCAGACAGGGGATGACGCGAACGCGAACGGTCATCGCGCCGCTGCGATCGCCTGGGCGAGGTCGAGCCGCCCGTCGTAGATGGCGCGGCCGGCGATCACGCCCTCAAGCCCCGGGCATGCTTTCAACGCGTGGATGTCCTCGATCCCCGCGACGCCGCCGCTCGCGATCACCGGCAGCAATTGTGCGGCCGCCAGCGCGGCCGTCGCCTCGACATTCGCGCCTTTCAGCAGGCCATCGCGACCGACATCGGTGAACAGCAACGCGGCAACGCCAGCGTCTTCGAAGCGGCGGGCAAGATCGATCACCGGTACGTCCGATACGTCCGCCCAGCCCTGCGTTGCGACCATGCCGTCGCGCGCGTCCACGGCGACGACGATCCGGCCGGGAAAATCGCGGGCGGCCTCGTTCACAAGGTCCGGATCGGTCAGCGCCGCAGTGCCGATCACGGCACGGTCGATACCGAGACGGAACCAGCGCTCCAGGCTGGCACGCGAACGGATGCCGCCGCCGAGCTGGATCTTGCCCGAAAAGGTAACGCCGATCGCGCGCACCGCGTCGCCGTTGACGCTTTCGCCGGCGAAGGCGCCGTCCAGATCGACGACGTGCAGCCAATCGGCAGCGGCAGCGGCGAACCGCTCCGCCTGCGCCGCCGGATCGTCAGCATAGACGGTAGCGCGCGCCATATCGCCCTCGGCCAGGCGCACCACCTGTCCTGACTTCAGGTCGATGGCAGGAAAGACGATCATGGCGTCCACTCCAGGAATCGGGCCAGCAGCGCCAGCCCGTAGCGCTGGCTCTTCTCCGGGTGAAACTGCACGCCGATCATGTTGTCGCGCCCGATCGCCGCGGCACGCGGGCCGCCGTGATCGGTCTCGGCAAGCAGGTCCTCTCCTTCATAGGCGAAGCTGTGCAGGAAATAGGCTTCGCCGGCAGCGATCAGCGGATGCGGCTGGGTGGGGCGAACGTCGTTCCAGCCCATGTGCGGGACCTTCAGGTCCGGTGCCGGGTGGATCGCCCGAACCGTGCCGCGACACCAGCCGAGACCGCGCGTCTCACCATGCTCCTCGCCGCTTTCCGCCATCAACTGCATGCCGACGCAGACGCCGAGGAACGGGCGGGCAGCGCGCTGCACTGTCTCATTCAGAGCATCGATCATGCCCGGTATGGACGTGAGTGCCCGCATCGCCGCGGCAAACGCGCCGACACCGGGCAGCACGATGCGATCGGCGGCGAGGACAGCGGAAGGATCGGCGGTCACCTCTACCCGCTCTGCGCCCGCCGCGTTCAGCGCGTTCCACACCGACCGGAGGTTTCCAGCCCCATAGTCGATCAGGGCGACGCTGTTCATCCGAGCAGGGCGGCCAGGCCGGGCGCCGCCATCGATGCGGTGAAGGGGATCACTTCGGCGGTCGCGACGCCGCTCGTGATAAACGGATCGGTCGCGGCAATCGCATCAACCGACTCCTTTTCGCCGCGGAAGAGGATTACGCCACCCGTCCGTGGGGCTCTGCGCCCGGAGGCCAGCACCCGTCCCTCCGTATAAAGGCGGCGCAACCATTCGATATGCTGGTCCAGCCGCGCATCGACCGCATCGAGATCGTGTACATAGGTGAGCACAACGACGCACAGGGTTGCGTCGGCGCGAACGGCCGCCTCCGAACTCACAGCACACCTTTGGTGCTCGGCACCGCGTCGGCCTTGCGCGGGTCGATCTCGATGGCGTCGCGGAGGGCGCGCGCGAGCGCCTTGAAGGCGCTTTCGACCAGATGATGGTTGTTGCGGCCGTAGAGATTTTCGACGTGAAGCGTCAGGCCGGCGGTCTGCGCGAAGGAATGGAACCAGTGCTCGACCAGCTCGGTATCCCATTCGCCCAGTTTCTCCTGGGTGAAGGCGAGCTTCCACACCAGGAACGGCCGGCCGGAAATGTCGACCGCGGCGCGGGTCAGCGCTTCGTCCATCGGCGCATAGGCTGTGCCGTAGCGCACGATACCGCGGCGGTCGCCCAGCGCCTTCGACACCGCTTCGCCGATCGCCAGCGCCGAATCCTCGGTCGTGTGGTGCTGGTCGATGTGCAGATCGCCATCCACCGACAGATCGAGATCGATCAGCGAATGCCGCGAAAGCTGCTCCAGCATATGGTCGAGGAAACCGATACCGGTCGCCACCCGATAGGTGCCGGTGCCGTCCAGATCGATGGTGACGGCGATCTTCGTCTCAGCCGTGTTTCGGTTCACCGTCGCCTTGCGCATGAAAATCCCCATGCGAACAACTGTCCCGCATTGCAACATGGCTTGACCGGTTCGATGCCAAGGCTACGAGTCCGTTCATGAGCGAGACTCCGCCCGACAGCCTGATTCCGTACGACGAGATCGTGCAGGAAGCGCTGCGCGCCGTGGTCGGCCGCGTGCTAGGCGAGGTCGAGCAGACCGGCGGACTGCCGGGCGACCATCATTTCTACATCACGTTCAAGACCGCGCATCCAGGCGTCGAGATGCCGCGTCATCTGTCCGAGCGCTTTCCGGACGAGATGACGATCGTGCTCCAGAACAAATTCTGGGAGCTGAAGGTTGCCGACAAGCACTTCGAAGTGGGGCTTTCGTTCAATCAGGTGCCGGCCAAGCTTTCGATCCCCTTCGCGGCCGTGACCGGCTTCGTCGATCCGGCGGTCAATTTCGCGCTGCAGTTCCAGGCCCAGGGCGATGAAGGCGGGCCCGAGCCGCACGAACAGGCTGAAAATGACGGTCCGACCGTCACGCCAGCGGAGGACGGCTCGAACGTCGTCACCGTCGATTTCGGGCGGAAGAAATAAGTCCAGCTAACGCCGGACGGGGTTCCGTTCGTGCCTGACGATGCCGTCCGGCAGCCTGATCCAGGGGTGCTGATCCTCGCACCACACGGCTTGCTCCGGCATCGGAAAGTCCGGATCGGCGAAGGCGCCGGCAGCGACGCCGATCAGCGCGGGAAGTCGCGCGGGCTCCCACCACAGGTTCGTGCCGCAATCCGGGCAGAAGAAGAACGCGACGTCCTGCCCACTGGCCGAGCCGCGCGTGAAGCGCTTCGCCGTGCCGGCCGTGACGGTTACGTCCTTTCGGGGAAAGAAGGTGGCAATGCTGAACGCGCTGCCGGTCCGCCGCTGGCAATCGCGGCAGTGGCACAGCGAGACTTTGAGCGGCTCACCCTCGCAGCGAAGCCGCAGCGCGCCGCAATGGCATTGCGCCTCACGCGCCGCCGCCTCCGTCAAAACCAATTCCCTTCGCGGAACCACTTGGTCACAATATATTTGACGCCGGCCTTCACCGTCTGCCCCGCATGCGCGGCATAGAGGTTGGGCGCGCCTTTCGCGTCCATGTTGTTCCACATCAGCAGCATGCCGGTCCGCGGATTGACCGTCAGCCCGGCCGCGTCGAAGCCGGTCTCGCCGCCTGACTCGGGTTGGTTGAGGAAGATCATCGCGGTCCAGGTGCGCTGGCCGCCGCTCTTCTCCTGCTCTGCCCAATACGCCTGGTCAGTGTGGAAGAAATCGTGGTGCGTGCGGAAATACTGGCCCGGCGCATAGCGCTGGCCCTGCAGCGTCTCGCCATGCCGCTCCGGCAGCCCCATCAGCTCGCAGATGCGCAGGTCGATCGCGCGGACGCGCTCGTCCCACCGGTTCAGGTTGCAGCTGTCGCTGGTGCGGAAATTGTCGTCGTGCGAATCGGACAGCAGCGTGGACGGCTGCCGGTCGCGCTCGATGTGCTGGATCAGATAGGAACAGTCGGCGAGCGAGAGGAATTGCTCGACGTACCAGAGCGTCAGGCCAGGGCTGCGGACGGACTGGACCCCGGCGGCGGCGGCGAGGCGGACCCCAACCTCGGCGCCGATCCGGGCCCGCTCGGGCGATGTCTGAAGGGCGAACTGCTCGGGAGTCATCGTGCGAGTCCCTAGCAGCGCGACGAAAAAAAGGGAGCCGGATCGCTCCGGCTCCCCGTCGACTTACCAGAAGAAGTCGTAGACCGCGTCGACCACTTGGCCGGTGCGCACATCGACGAGCAGCGCGTCGTCATAATAGCGGACCCAGCGATAGGGGCCGTAGGCCGGCGGCAGCGAATACTGGAACGGATCGTCGATCCAGTAGCTCTGCGCGAACAGCGGCGCGCTCAGGATCACGCCCAGCGAGAACCGGTTGTAGCCGTGGCTCCAGCCCCGCGGCGCGTAATAGCGCGGGAAGCGATAGCTGCCGCGGTGGCTCTGGCGCCACTGCTGCCAATTGTAGCGCGAATCGCGCCGCCAGTCGCGGCTCCAAGCGCCGCGGTTGTTCCAGCGGAAGCCATCGCGGTTCTGCCACTGGTTGCGGTCGCGCTGCCAGTCCTGCCGGTCGCGCTGCCACTCGCGACGGTCCTGCTGACGGTCGCGGCGGAAGTCGCGGCGATCCTCGGCACGGTCGCGGCGGAATTCGCGCACGTCGCCCGCCCGGTCGCGGCGGTATTGCTGGCGGTTGGCATAGTCGCCCTGTCGCCAGTCGCGCCGGTCGTCCCGCCGTTCCTGCCGGAAATTCTGGCGGTCTTCGCGGCGCTCCTGACGGAAGGCCTGGCGATCTTGGCGCCGTTCCTGGCGGACTTGCTGGCGCGGCGCTTCGCGGCGCTGTGCCTGGGCTGCCGGCCGAGCGGCCCGGCGTTCGCTGGCGACAGTCCGTTCCGGTGCCGGCTGGAAGCCGCCTCCGCCGATGTCGCGTCCGTGTTGCGCGAATGCCGGCGTCGTCAGCGTAGCCGCGGCCAATAATGCGGCGATCAGCTTGCGCATCTGTCTCATCTCCTCACCCCCGCAGCCAAGCGCTGCGACATTGAACCCGTTGTGCGCCCCTGTCGATGAGTCGTGGCTGAACCGCGTTGAAAGCTAAGCGAAAGCTAGCGACGGGGCGTGAGCGCAGGGACGGCATGCGCAGCGCCCGCGGGGTCGATGCCCGGCGGGGGCGCGCCGACCAGTGCCTCCCCTTGAGCGACGCGCGCTGCGCGCTGAACCGCCTCGCGCAGCCGCGGATAGATGCCGCAGCGGCAGATATTGGTCAGACCCGCATCGATGTCAGCGTCTGTCGGCGCGGGCTTGCGCTTCAGCAGCACCGCGGCCGCCATCACCATGCCCGGGATGCAATAGCCGCACTGCGTCACGTTGAGCGCGGCGAACGCCTGCTGGACCGGGTGGCTGCGGTCGCGCGACAGACCTTCGATCGTGGTCACGAACCGGCCCTCGCACGCGGCGATCGAGACGCGGCAGCTGGCCACCGCCTCTCCATCGATGTCGACAATGCACGCGCCGCACTCGCCGGTGCCGCAGCCATATTTGGTCCCGGTCAGGTTCGACGCGTCGCGCAGCGCCCAGAGCAGAGGCGTCTCGGGATCGAGCAGATATTCGACCGGCTGGTTGTTGACGGTGAACTTGGTCATGCCGGCCAAGGCTTAGCGCGACGGCGCCCAAAGCGAAACGCAGCGTTTCCGCCGGGGTCGTTGCGAGGCGCCGGGACAAAACAGATATCCTAGTCCATGAAACTGCCCACCTTCTTCATTCCGCATGGCGGCGGGCCGTGCTTCTTCATGGACCCTAACGGCGGCCCGCCCGACCCGATGTGGCAGCCGATGCAGGACTATCTGGCCGGACTGATCGACAGTCTGCCCGAGCGGCCGCGGGCCATCCTGCTCGTGTCCGGTCATTGGGAAGAGCCGCAGGTCACCGTCCACACCGGCACCCAGCCCGAGCTGCTCTTCGACTATTACGGCTTTCCCGAACACACGTATCGGCTGCGCTGGGACGCGCCGGGCGCGCCCGCTGTCGCCCAGCGGGCGAAGAGGTTGATCGAGGCGGCAGGCTTTGCGGTCGCCGAGGATGCCGAACGTGGCTGGGATCACGGCGTGTTCATCCCGATGAAGGTTGCGGTGCCCGGCGCGGACATTCCGCTCGTTCAGCTTTCGCTCCGCTCCGATCTCGACCCTGAGGCGCATGTTGCGATCGGGCGAGCGCTGGCGACGCTGCGCGATGAAGGCGTGCTGATCGTCGGATCGGGCATGAGCTTCCACAACCTGCGCGAGCGCGGTCCGCATGTGACCGAACGCGCCGACGAATGGGATGCAGCGCTGACCGGCGCCGTCACCGAACCCGATCCGGGGCGCAGAGCCGAGCGGGTCACCGCCTGGGACCGGCTGCCGCATGCCCATTTCGCTCACCCTCGCGAGGAGCACCTGTTGCCGCTGATGGTTGCGCTGGGGGCCGGTGGAAAAGATCCGGCGCGAGTCGATTTCACCGGCCATGTGCTGGGATGGACGGTCAGCGGCTACCGCTTCGGCTGAGCTTCACTCCCGCCAGCTGGTGTCGATCTTGTCGACCCGGCGCACCATCGCGTCGAAATCGGCGCGGCCGGCGCCGCCGGGAATCTGCACCTTGGACAGATCGCGCTGGTGCACTGCGACGACCTCCGGCGGGATGGTCAGCGGCTTGCCCATCGATAGCGTCGCCAACTGGATTTCACACGCGCGTTGCAGCGACCAGTGCTTGATGAACGCCTCCGGCAGCGTGCGTCCCATGACGAGGATGCCGTGGTTCTTCAGCAGCATCGCCCGCTTGTCGCCGAGATGCTCGATCAGCCGCGCGCCTTCCTCGGAACGGACGGTGACGCCCTCGAAATCGTGATAGGCGATCTGGCCGATGAAATTGGCCGCGTAGAAGTTGACCGGCTGCAGTCCGCCTTCCAGCGAGCTGACCGCCATGCCCGCGGTGGTGTGCGTGTGCATGATGCAGTGCGCGTCGGACAGGTTGCGGTGAAACACGCTGTGCTGGACGAAGCCGGCCAGGTTCACCGGATAGGGATTGTCGTCCAGCTTGTTGCCGTCGATGTCGATCTTGACCAGGTTCGACGCCTTCACCTCGCTGAAGTGCAGGCCGAACGGGTTGATCAGGAACGCGTCCTCCTCATCCGGCACCTTCACCGTGATGTGGTTGTAGATCATCTCGTCCCAGCCGAGCATCGCGAACACCCGATAGCAGGCGGCGAGTTCCTGCCGGGCTTTCCATTCGGATTCGCTCATCTGGGAATTGCGCAGCACCGCGGTCGCCATCATGCTCTCCTTTTCCGCTCGACTATCGCATGCGGGTCCGCCGCTCGCAATCGAGCCGGCCGCGTCGCATGCGAAACAATCGCGCGTCCGTTGCGGAACCGTTGCGGCCTTTTGAGCGTCTAACCTCGCAGTTCAACACTGGCGATTGCAAACAATAGACTGTGGGTTCGGACAGGAGGACGCAATGAATATCATCGTTTGGCTCGTCGTTGGCGGCATCATCGGCTGGCTGGCCAGCATCATCATGCGTACGGATGCGCAACAGGGTATTTTCCTGAATATTATCGTCGGCATCGTCGGCGCGTTTATCGGCGGCCTCGTCTTTTCGGGCGGCTCGATCAACAGTTCGGGTCTGACTCTCTATTCATTCCTTGTTTCGCTGCTGGGCGCGGTTGTCCTGCTGGCGATCGTCAATCTCTTCCGCCGCGGCAGCGTCCGCTAACAAGGGCGCGCATCGGGAAGGGTGTTTGGGGCCGGGCATTTGCCCGGCCCTTTTCTTATTGGAGTTCGAACCGCACGGAGAGATTGACGTGCAGTTCCTGCTCGCCGGGCAGGATTTTCGAGCGGGCGGATTCGGCGACCATGCCCTGCGCGCGCATCATGATCGGCACCGGATGCGGCATCTCGACCGTGCTTTCGCTGATCGACAGGATGCGCTTGACGCTGAGGCCGGCGGCGCGGGCATAGAGTTCGGCGCGGGCGCGGGCCTTCTTCATGGCGTCCAGCCGCGCTTCGTCCATCGCCGCCGCCGGATCGTCGAGGCCGAGATCGGGGCCGTTGATCTGGTTGGCTCCGGTCGCGACCAGCGCGTCCAAAACGGAGCCGGCCTTGCCGATGTCGCGGAATTTGACGGTGACCGTGTTGGTCGCCTGATAGCCGGTGATCACCGGCGGCTGGTTTTCGGCATAGCGATATTGCGGCTGCAGCGAGATGCTGGCGGTGCGCACGTCCTTGTCGGCGATGCCTGCACGCTTCAGCGCCGCGATCACCCGGTCCATCCGCGTCGCATTCTCCCGCATCGCCCCGGCTGCATCGGCCGCCTGGGTGACGACGCCAGCGGTGATCGTCGCCAGATCGGGCGTGCGCGTCGATTCGCCATCGGCGCTCACCTCCAGCACGGTTCCGGTGAGCGTCTGCACCGGAACCGGCATGGCCTGGGCAAAGGCCGGCCCGGCGGCGAGCGTCAGTGCCAGGGTGGCGATGGATTTCATAATCATGCTCCTTCGTCTGTTTTCGGCGCTCCTGATGGCGGACTTCCCCTGCACCCGGCCTTAACCGGTGTGTCTTCCTTCCGCAGCGTCATGCCCCTACATAGCGCGCCGCGCGAATACCCAGACCAATTGTTCCGGCACCGCACGAATTGCGTTTTCCGGTCTTGAGGCGGGTGACTTATTGATGTAACACAGCTCCGAGAAACGATAACCGCCGGGGCGGAAGGTCTGTGAACATGAACTACGAAACGAGCTTCCGGTCCGACGAGACCGTCACGCCCATTGACGGCGATGCCGCGCCGCGGCGGCGGCGCGCGCTGATCATCGGCGCGGTCGTGGTCGTGCTGGCGGTCGCGTTGGCCTTCTTCATGTTCGGCCGCAAAGACGAGACGGCGGGTCCTGCGGCCGCGCAGGGAGCCAAGGCGCAGGCGCCCGAAGTCACGGTCGTGACGCCGGGCCGTCAGCCGGTTGCCGGTACCGTCTCCGCGACGGGCACGATGGCCGCGCGGGTCGACATGCCCGTGGGCGTCGCCGGCGAAGGCGGCGAAGTGACGCGCGTGCTGGTCCAGCCGGGCGACTGGGTCCGTGCGGGCCAGGCGCTCGCGACGATCGAGCGCTCGGTGCAGACCCAGCAGAGCGCCGCGCTCGAGGCGCAGATCAACGTCGCCCGCGCCAATGCCCGGCTTGCCGAGCAGGAGCTGGCGCGCGCGCAGCAGCTGGTCGGCCGCGGCTTCATTTCGAAGGCCGATGTCGACCGCAAGCTCGCGACCCGCGACCAGGCGAATGCGCAGGTCCGTGTCGCAGAGGCGCAGTATCGCGAATCGCTGGCCCGTACCGGCCGGCTCGACATTCGCGCGCCGGCCGCGGGGCTGGTGCTGACCCGCGCGGTCGAGCCCGGCCAGGTGGTCGGCGCCGGCAACGGCGCGCTGTTCCGCCTTGCCAAAGGCGGCGAGATGGAGCTGCGCGCGCAGCTGTCCGAGACCGATCTTGCCAAGGTCCATGTCGGCGCGCCCGCGACCGTGACCCCGGTCGGCTCGGCCGAATCGTTTCACGGCCAGGTGTGGCAGGTCTCCCCGGTGATCGACCCGCAGACCCGTCAGGGCGTCGCGCGCATCGCGCTGTCCTACGATCCGGCGCTGCGGCCCGGCGGATTCGCGCAGGCGGAGATCGTGACCGGCCAGACCGACGCGCCCGTGCTGCCCGAATCGGCAGTGCTGAGCGATCAGAGCGGCAACTTCGTCTATATCGTAGACGCCAACAACAAGGCCCAGCGCCGCTCCGTCAAGACCGGCCAGGTCAGCGAGAAGGGTATCGCGATCGTCAGCGGCCTGACCGGCAACGAGCAGGTCGTGCTGTCGGCCGGCGCGTTCCTCAATCCGGGCCAGACGGTGAAGCCGCACCGCCAGGCCGCCGGCCGCTAAGACCAGGGACAGCCTCATGAGCTTCCGCAACGTCTCCGCCTGGGCGATCCGGAACCCGGTTCCGCCGATCGTCTTGTTCGTCGCGCTGACGCTGGCCGGCTTCATCAGCTTCATGCGGATGGACGTGAACCAGATGCCGGACGTCGCCTTCCCCGGCGTCACCATCTCGGTCAATCAGCCGGGTGCGGCCCCGACCGAGATGGAGACGCAGGTCACCCAGCGCGTCGAGGCGGCAGTGCGGGCGATCAGCGGCGTCGAGGATATTTCGTCCAGGGTCGACGAAGGACAGAGCTTCACGATCGTGCAGTTCACGATCGGCACGCCGGTCGACCGCGCGGTCAACGACGTGCGCAACGCGCTGGCGCAGATCCGCAGCCAGCTGCCCGACGGCATCCTTGAGCCGCAGGTGACGCGGATGGACGCGGATGGCGGCCCGATCGCCTATTTCAGCGTCCAAGCCACCGACATGACGCTGGAAGAGCTCAGCTGGTATGTCGACAACACGGTTGCCAAGCAGCTGCTCTCCATTTCCGGCATGGCTGCGGTGCAGCGCGGCGGCGGCGTCAGCCGCGAAATCCGCGTCATTCTCGATCCGGCCAAGCTGCAGGCGCAGGGCCTGACCGCGGTCCAGGTCAACCAGGCCATCCGGCAAGTGAACATGAACGCCGCCGGCGGCCGCGCCGAGATCGCGGGCGCCGAGCAGTCGGTGCGCGTGCTCGGCAATGCCCGCAACGCCTATGAGCTGGGCCAGACCCAGATCGCCGTCGGCAACGGGCGCACCGTCAAGCTCGCCGACGTCGCCGACGTGCGGGATATGTATGGCGAGCAACGCAATCTCTCGCTGATGAACGGCCGCCAGGTCACCAGCTTCTCGATGACCAAGGCCAAGGGCGCCTCCGACGTCACCGTCTACGACGAAGCGATGAAGGTGCTGGACAAGCTCCAGAAACAGAATCCGAAGGTCACGTTCAAACAGCTCTACACCAGCGTCGAATACACCAAGGGCCAGTATCACAGTTCGATCGACGCGATGATCGAGGGCGCGGTGCTGGCGGTGCTGATCGTGTTCCTCTTCCTGCGCGACTGGCGCGCGACGATCATCTCGGCGCTCGCGATCCCGCTGTCGGCGATCCCGGCCTTCTGGTTCATGGACATGATGGGGTTCACGCTGAACACCATCTCGCTGCTGGCGCTGAGCCTCGTTGCCGGCGTGCTGGTAGACGACGCGATCGTGGAGATCGAGAACATCGTCCGCCACATGCGGATGGGCAAATCCGCCTATCAGGCGGCGATCGACGCCGCCGACGAGATCGGGCTGGCGGTGCTTGCGACGACGATGTCGATTGTCGCGGTGTTCCTGCCGGTCGGTCTGATGCCGGGCATTTCGGGCCAGTTCTTCATCCAGTTCGGCATGACCGTCGTGATCGCGGTGCTGCTGAGCCTTGCTGTCGCACGCCTGATCACGCCGATGATCGCGGCGTATTTCCTGAAGGCGCACGGCCAGGCGTCGCACGGCGAGGGCTGGATGATCGACCGCTATATGTCGATCCTGTCCTGGTGCGTGCGCCACCGCTGGAAAACGGTGCTGATCGGCGGCGGCGGCGCATTCGCAGCCACGATCTTCGCTTTCGCGACGCTGCCGATGACGTTCCAGCCGACGATCGACCAGGATTACAGCCAGGTGCAGATCGAAATGGTGCCGGGCAGCACGCTCGAGCAGACCCGCGCGCTGACGGAACAGGTGTCGGAGATGCTGACTGCCGACACGGCCGAGGTCGACGCGGCGTTCGCGGACGTCAACCCGACCCAATCGACCATTTATCTGACGTTGAAGAAGGACCGGCCGATCTCGAGCGTGGAATGGGAGCGCAAGACCGCGCCCAAATTCCAGGAAATCGCCGACGCGCGCGTGAACTTCCAGTCGCAGTCCGGCGGCGGTTTCGGGCGTGACATCATCATCATGCTGGGCAGCGACGATCCGGTGAAGCTGGAAGCGACCGCCAACAAGCTGGTCGCGGAAATGGCGACGATCCCCGAGCTGCGCGCGCCGCGTCCGGCGGGCGACCTGAAGCGGCCGGAGATCATCATCCACCCGCACATGAACCTTGCCGCCGATCTTGGCGTCACCACCCAGGCGCTGAGCCAGACGATCCGCATCGCGACGCTGGGCGATATCGACCAGAACAGCGCGAAATTCTCGCTGTCCGACCGCCAGATCCCGATCCGCGTCGCATTGAGCGAAGACGCCCGGAAGGATCTGTCGACGATCCAGAACCTGCCGGTGCCGACCAGCAACGGCGGCTCGGTGCCGCTGAAGGTGGTCGCAGACGTGAAGTTCGGGGCCGGGCCGACGACGATCCGTCGCTACAACCAGATCCGCCGCGTCGTTGTCGGCGCCGACCTCGCGCCGGGCGTCGTCACCAGCGACGCGATGAAGAAGCTGAATGCCCTGCCGACGATGAAAGCGATCCTCGACGGCAAGATCGAGGGCGTGCAGAAGATCCAGGCCGGCGACAGCAAGTTCCAGATGGAGATGATCAACAACTTCATCATTGCCGTGATCTCGGGCGTGCTGCTGGTCTTTGCGGTGCTGGTGTTGCTGTACAAGCGCGTGATGCCGCCGTTCGTGAACATGGGTTCGCTGCTGCTGGCGCCGTTGGGCGGCGCGCTGGCGCTGCACCTGGTCGGCATGCCGATCTCGATGCCGGTGTTCATCGGCCTGCTGATGCTCCTCGGCATTGTCGCCAAGAACTCGATCCTGCTGATCGACTTCGCGATCGAGGAGATGTCGCACGGCGTGCCGAAGTTCGAGGCTATCATGGACGCCGGTCACAAGCGCGCCCAGCCGATCGTGATGACCACGGTCGCAATGGTCGCCGGCATGATCCCGACGGCGCTGTCGCTGACCGGCGACGGGGCGTGGCGCCAGCCGATGGGCATCACCGTGATCGGCGGCCTGATCCTGTCGACGCTGCTGACGCTGGTGATCGTGCCCGCGGCCTTCAGCCTGGCCGATAGCTTCGAGAAGTGGCTGGGCCCCAAGCTTGGGCGGGTGCTTACCTTCAAGCCCGGCGACGATCGGCCTTCGCACCAGCCGGCGGAGTGACCGCACGACCCCCGCCACCGGCTCCATTCGGGTGCGGGGGTTGAACCAACCGCGACGCCGGGCTTTGGTGAGTCGATGACCGCGCCGCCCGCCTTCGTGACCCGCACTGCGAACGGCCCGCGGCGAATGCGGATCGTCGCGACCGGCCTGCTGGTGCTGATGGCGGGCGTATTCTTCGCCGCCCGTTCGCTGGAGGCCGTTCACCCCGGCTGGGGGTTCGTCCGCGCCTTTGCCGAGGCGGCGATGGTCGGCGGCCTGGCGGACTGGTTCGCCGTCACCGCGCTGTTCCGCCACCCGCTCGGGCTGCCGATCCCGCACACGGCCATCATTCCGCGCAACAAGGACCGGATCGGCGACACGCTGGCGGCGTTCCTGAAGGACAATTTTCTGATTCCCGGCGTTGTCGCGCGGCGGATGCGCCGGGTCGACGTCGCAAGCGCGGTCGGCCGCTTCCTCGCCACCCCGCCCGAAGGGGAAGGCCGCATTCGCGAGACCGGCACGCGCCTGGTCGCGGACGTGATGGAGGCCCTCGATCCGGAGCGGCTGGGCGGCATGATCAAGGACGCGATCGACCGCCGCATGCGCGCGGTGGACCTCGCTCCGATCCTGGGTCAGGCCTTGCAGGCGGCCATCGCCAAGGACCGGCACATTCCGGTCCTCGAAGGACTGATCCGCTGGGCTGCGCGCACGCTCGATGCGAACGAGCATCTGATCCGCCAGATGATCCATGACCGTGCCGGGTCGATCCTGCGCTGGACCGGTCTGGACGAGACGCTGGCGGACAAGATCATTGATGGTCTGATGCGGCTGCTCGACGACATGGCGGTCGATGCGGGCCACCCGGTCAGGATGCGTGCCGAGGACGGGCTCGCGCGGCTGGCCGAGGACCTGCAATTCGACCCGGTGATGCGGCGCCGCATCGCCGAAATCCGCGACGAGTTGCTCGACAACGAGGCGATGCGCCGCTGGATCGACGGTTTGTGGGAACAGGGCCGTGCAGCCTTGCTGCGCGCGGCGCGCGACCCGCGCTCGGCAATGGGCGGAAAGTTCGGCGACGCGCTCCGCCAACTCGGCGAGACGCTGCAGCAGGATCCCCGGCTGCGGGTCACGATCAACCGCTTCGCGCGCCGCGCCGCGGTCGGCTTCTCGGCGCGCTATGGGGCCAGCGTCGTTCGGCTGGTCAGCGACACGGTGCGCAGCTGGGACACGCGCACCGTCACCCAGCGCCTGGAGGACGCGGTCGGGCGCGACCTCCAGTATATCCGTGTCAACGGCACGCTGGTCGGCGGGCTGGTCGGCCTCGCGATCCACGCAATCGAGGTCTGGCTGCGCTGACTTTTGACAAGCCGGCGGTTCGTCCCCATCTTGTCATCATGTCTACCGCCCCTCGCTTTGCGCGTCATCGCGTGCATGGGAGCCAGAGCGCCGCACGCGCCTGACCCCCCGCGGGCGCGTGCCCGGCGGGGATTATTCGAGACGATCATTCCGGGGATTTCAATGAAGACGACCAATGTTACGCGCCGTGTTGCGCGCCCGCCAGTGCATCTGATCGACAGCGAATGCGATCGGCTGGTCGACCTTGCGCTGCAGGCGGAGGGGCGGAACCCGGCTGTCGCCGCGATGCTGCTTGGCGAGATCGAGCGCGCCGAGACGCATCGCGCCGAGGCCCTGCCGCCGGGCACCGTGACAATTGGGTCAGAAGTCGATTTCCTCGACGAGGGCACGCATCGGCTGCGTACGGTCACGCTGGTGATGCCGGGCGAAGCCGATATCGAGGCGGGCCGGGTCTCGGTGCTGACGCCGGTGGGTGCTGGGCTGATCGGCCTGCGCGAAGGTCAGGCGATCGACTGGCCCGACCGCGACGGCACGCCGCACCGGCTGCGGATTCTGGCGGTCAGGCGCCCCGACTGATCAGCCGTCGCCGTCGCGCTCGATCTCGGCGCCGACTGCGGACAGCTTCTCTTCCAGCCGCTCATAGCCGCGATCGAGGTGGTAGACGCGGCGGACCTGCGTCTCGCCCTTTGCGGCGAGGCCGGCGATGATCAGGCTCATCGACGCCCGCAGGTCCGTCGCCATCACCGGCGCGCCGTTCAGCTGCTCGACGCCGCGGACGACCGCAGAGCGGCCCGTCACCTGGATGTCGGCGCCCATCCGCGCGAGTTCGGGCACGTGCATGTAACGGTTCTCGAAGATCGTCTCGGTCAGCACGCTTGAACCCTGCGCAAGGGTCAGCATCGCCATGAACTGCGCCTGCATGTCGGTCGCGAAGCCCGGATAGGGCGCAGTCGAGAGCGTCAGCGGCTTGAGCGGGCCATTCGCCGTGACTTTCAGCCCGTCGCGGTTTTCCTCGACCTGAAGGCCAGCTTCCTGCAGCGCAGTCAAGGTCGCGCGCATTTCGCTGGCGCGGGCGCCGGCCAACTCCAGCGAGCCGCCGGTAATGCCGACCGCGCAGGCATAGCTGCCCGCCTCGATCCGGTCGGGCATCACTGCATAAGTGGCGCCATGCAGTTCCTTCACGCCGTTGATCACCAGAGTCTCGGTGCCGATCCCGTCGATCCGCGCGCCCATTGCGGTCAGGCAGCGGCAGAGGTCGACGATCTCGGGCTCGCGCGCGGCATTCTCGATCGTGGTGCGGCCGGAGGCAGTGACTGCCGCCATGACGGCATTTTCGGTCGCTCCGACCGAGACGATCGGAAAGGCCACGTTGCCGCCCGGCAGCCGCCCGCCGGGAGCGATCGCGCGGACATAGCCGGCGCTCATCTCAAGCTTGGCGCCAAGCGCTTCCAGTGCCTTCAGGTGGAGGTCGATTGGCCGGTTGCCGATCGCGCAGCCGCCGGGCAGCGACACGGTCGCTTCGCCCGCGCGCGCGAGGATCGGCCCCAGCACCAGGATCGACGCGCGCATCTTCCGCACGATGTCATAGGGCGCCATCGTCGCGGTGAGGTTGGTGGCGCGCATCGTCATCACGCGTCCGAAATCCTCGGGCCGCGTGCCCTCGATGGTCGTCGACACGCCGAGCTGGTTGAGCAGGTGGCCAAAGCTGTCGACATCGGCCAGGCGCGGCAGGTTCCGCAGTGTCAGCGGTTCGTCGGTCAGCAGCGCGCAGGGAAGCAGCGTCAGCGCCGAATTCTTCGCGCCGGAAATCGGCAGGCGCCCCTCGAGCGGCCTCCCGCCGCGAATGATGATGCGGTCCATGGGGGCGTCCTAGCGGCTGGCTAGGAGCGCGCAAGCGTCACGCCTTCTCCAGCGTGCACTGGAGCGGATGCTGGTTCTGGCGGGCGAAGTCGATGACCTGGCTGACTTTGGATTCGGCGACTTCGTAGGAGAAGATGCCGCACACGCCCACGCCCTTCTGGTGGACGTGGAGCATCACGCGGGTCGCGTCCTCGATGCTCATCTTGAAGAAGCTCTGCAACACCAGCACGACGAACTCCATCGGCGTGTAGTCGTCATTGAGCATCAGCACTTTGTAGAGCGACGGCTTCTTGGCCTTGGCGCGGGTGCGGGTGGCGACGCCGACTCCGGTGCCGGCATCCTCGTCCTGCCCCTCGCCTGCCATGAGCGTGGGGCGGTCGGTCATGTGGAAATCCGTATCACGCATGGCGGAACGCAGAATATGGCAAGCCGGCTCCGCGGGGCAAGGGCCAGCGCCTGCCGTTAACCGCACAAACCAAAACGGCCGCCCCAGGGGGAGGGGCGGCCGTCGGATTCGACCGGCTCAGGAGGGGAAGGGAGAGCCGGCCGTGAAAGCGTACGCTACGGTTACGCGGCAGCCTTGAACTTCTCCGCCGCAACGGCGAAGCGGTTCGAAATCGGCTGGAACACGTCGCCGGCGACCTTCAGCAGCGTCTCGCTGTTCTTCGAGGTCTCGGCGATCAG
>NZ_DASTXI010000164.1:0-10955 GCF_035758555.1 Sphingomonas sp.
GCGCGAGGCTTCGGACCGCCGGTCCCCGGCCTTCGCCGGGGCAGGCTATTCTGATTTCGTCTCCGGCGCAGCGCTGTTGCGCTGCGCCGGTGCGAAATCAGAAATCCATGCCGCCCATGCCGCCCATGCCGGCGCCGCCCATCGGCATGGCCGGCTTGTCTTCCGGCACTTCCGCGATGGTGGCTTCGGTGGTGATCAGCAGGCCCGCGACCGAGGCCGCGTCCTGGAGGGCGGCGCGGACGACCTTGGTCGGGTCGATCACGCCGGCCTGGACCAGGTTCTCATAGGTCTCCGTCTGGGCGTTGAAGCCGAGCGTCGGGTCGTTGCCGTCGACCAGCTTGCCGGCGACCACCGCACCGTCGTGGCCGGCGTTCTGCGCGATCTGACGGACCGGCGCCTGCAAGGCCTTCCGGATGATGTCGACGCCGCGGGTCTGGTCGTCGTTCTGGCCCTTCAGCCCTTCCAGCGCCTTGATCGCGTAGAGCAGCGCGGTGCCGCCGCCGGGGACGATGCCCTCTTCCACGGCCGCACGGGTCGCGTGGAGAGCGTCGTCGACGCGGTCCTTGCGCTCCTTCACCTCGACTTCGGACGCGCCGCCGACCTTGATCACCGCGACGCCGCCGGCGAGCTTCGCCAGCCGCTCCTGCAGCTTTTCACGGTCATAGTCGGACGTGGTGACCTCGATCTGCTGACGGATCGCCTCGGTGCGGCCCTTGATGGCATCCGCTTCGCCGGCGCCGTCGACGATCGTGGTGTTGTCCTTGTCGATGGTGACGCGCTTGGCCTGGCCGAGCATGCCGACGGTCACGTTCTCCAGCTTGATGCCCAGATCTTCCGAGATCATCTCGCCCTTGGTCAGGATCGCGATGTCTTCCAGCATCGCCTTGCGGCGATCGCCGAAGCCCGGCGCCTTGACCGCCGCGACCTTCAGGCCGCCGCGCAGCTTGTTGACGACCAGCGTCGCCAGCGCCTCGCCCTCGATGTCCTCGGCGATGATCAGCAGCGGACGGCCGCTCTGCACGACCGCTTCGAGGATCGGCAGCATCGCCTGCAGGTTGGAGAGCTTCTTCTCGTGGATCAGGATGTAGGGGTCGGCGAGCTCGACCTGCATCTTTTCCGGGTTGGTGATGAAATAGGGCGAGAGGTAGCCGCGGTCGAACTGCATGCCCTCGACGACGTCGAGCTCGAACTCGAGGCCCTTGGCCTCCTCGACGGTGATCACGCCTTCCTTGCCGACCTTTTCCATCGCCTCGGCGATCTTCTCGCCGACTTCGGTGTCGCCATTGGCCGAGATGATGCCGACCTGGGCGATCTCGTTATTGCCGCTGACCGGCTTCGAGCGGGCCTTCAGGTCCTCGACCACCTTGGCGGTGGCGAGATCGATGCCGCGCTTCAGGTCCATCGGGTTCATGCCGGCCGCGACCGACTTCATGCCCTCGCGCACGATCGCCTGGGCGAGCACGGTCGCGGTGGTGGTGCCGTCGCCGGCCAGGTCGTTGGTCTTCGACGCGACCTCGCGCAGCATCTGCGCGCCCATGTTCTCGAACTTGTCCTTGAGCTCGATTTCCTTGGCGACGGTCACGCCGTCCTTGGTGATGCGCGGGGCACCGAACGACTTGTCGATGACGACGTTGCGGCCCTTGGGGCCGAGGGTCACCTTCACCGCGTCGGCGAGGATGTCCACGCCGCGCAGGATGCGCTCACGCGCGTCGCGGGCAAAACGGACGTCTTTGGCTGCCATGTGATTGATCCTTCTATTCCGTGCTCCTGCGAAAGCAGGAGCCTAGCTAATCAGAGACTCTGGGCTCCTGCCTTCGCAGGAGCACATCCGCAGGAAATCAGCCGACGATCCCGAGGATGTCGCTTTCCTTCATGATGATCAGGTCTTCGCCGTTGACCTTGACCTCGGTGCCCGACCATTTGCCGAACAGGATGCGGTCGCCGGCCTTGACGTCCAGCGGGGTCACCTTGCCGTCTTCGGACTTGGCGCCCGAGCCGGCCGCGACCACCTCGCCCTCCTGGGGCTTTTCCTTGGCGGTATCGGGGATGATGATGCCGCCGGCCGTCTTTTCCTCGGCCTCGACACGGCGAACCAGCACGCGATCGTGCAGCGGACGAAAGTTCATCTGGGATTTCCCTCCAATTCATGACTGTTGGCACTCCGCCGAAGCGAGTGCCAGCGCGGGGCATATGTGGCGCGGTTCAGGGACCGTCAAGGCGGGTCTGTGACGAAATTTCGCAAGGCGTGCGGCGGCAGGGGCAGGCCGAACGCGGCGGCTTGCAAACCGGCCCGCGCAGCCTGAAAAGCCGGGCTGAAACAGATAGGCGAAGCTCATGCGATTTCTGGCCGGATTCTGGCGGCTGCTCGTCGGCATCAAGGACGCGCTTGTCCTCATCTTCATGCTGCTGTTCTTCGGCGCGCTGCACGCCGCGCTGACCTACAACCCCAACCGGCCGGTCGGGTCGGGCGCGCTGCTGCTGGACCTGAATGGCACGATCGTCGAGCAGCCGGCCGAGCGCGGCCCGTTCGACTCGCTGACCGCCGGCGGCGCCGCGGTCGTGCGCGAGCATCGGTTGCGCGACGTGGTGCGGGCGCTCGATGCGGCACGCACCGACGGCGACATCAAGGCAGTGGTGCTGGACCTGGACCGGTTCCTGGGCGGCGGCGAAGTCGCGCTGGAGACGGTCGGCGACGCGATCGACCGGGTGAAGAAGGCCGGCAAGCCGGTCTTCGCCTATGCGACCGGCTATACCGACGACTCCTACCTGCTCGCCGCCCATGCCAGCGAAGTGTGGATGAGCCCGATGGGCGGCGCCGCGTTCGCCGGGCCGGGCGGATCGCGGCTCTATTACAAGGGGCTGCTCGACAAATTGGGCGTCAATGCGCACGTCTACCGCGTCGGCGCGTTCAAGTCGGCGGTCGAGCCTTACATCCGCAAAGACCAGTCGCCCGAGGCGCGGCGGGCGAACGAAGCGCTGGCCGCGGCCCTGTGGGAGGGCTGGCAGGCGAACGTCGCCCGCGCACGGCCCAAGGCGAAGCTGGCCGAGGCGGTCGCGAACCCGGCGGGGAACGGCAACCTGTCGCAGGCGGCGCTCGGCTATGGGCTGGTCGACAAGCTAGGCGAGCGGGCGGCGTTCGCGGACCGGGTCGCGCAGGTCGCGGGCAAGGACGACAAGAGCGGCAGCTTCAAGACCGTGCGGCTGGAGGACTGGGTCGCGGCCAACCCGCTCCGCTATGACGGCGGCGATATCGGCATCGTGACCGTCGCCGGCACGATCGAGGACGGCTTTTCCGGGCCCGGCTCCGCCGGCGGCGACACGATCGCGCGCGCGATCCGCAAGGCGGTCGCGGAGGGCGACGTGAAGGCGCTGGTGGTGCGGATCGATTCGCCGGGCGGATCGGCGCTCGCCTCCGAACGCATCCGGTCGGCGCTGCTGGAAGCCAAGGCCAAGGGGCTGCCCATCGTGGTGTCGATGGGGTCGGTCGCGGCGTCGGGCGGCTATTGGGTCGCGACCGCGGGCGACCGCATCTTCGCCGAGCCGACCACGATCACCGGATCGATCGGCGTGTTCGGCGTGCTGCCGACCTTCGAGGAATCGCTCGCCAAGATCGGTATCACCACCGACGGCGTGAAGACGACGCCGCTTTCCGGCCAGCCCGACCTGTTCGGCGGCACCACCGAAGCGTTCGACCGGCTCGCCCAGACCGGCGTCGAGGATATTTACGGGCGCTTCGTCGCGCTGGTCGCGCAGTCGCGCAACCTGCCGCCGGCGCGAGTGAACGAGATCGGCCAGGGCCGGGTGTGGGACGGCGGCAGCGCGCGGCAGCTGGGGCTGGTCGACGCGTTCGGCGGCCTGAGCGACGCGGTCGCCGAAGCGGCGCGGCGCGCCAAGATCGACAATCCCGAGCTCGTCTATCTGGAGAAACAGCCGAGCTGGTGGGAACAATGGGCAAGCGACTGGTCGCGCCCCGACGATGACGGCGAGCAGGACGGCACCGACATGCTGTCGCGGCTGGGCGCCAAGCAGCGCGCGCTGGCCTGGGCCGCCATCGCCGACGCGCGGACGCTGGCGACCGACGCATCGATCCAGGCGCGCTGCCTGGAATGCGGCGCGGTGCTGCCCGCGCGGACGCCGGACGCGAGCCTCGGCCGCTGGCTGCTGACTCTGCTCGCGCGATGATCGTGCGCGTCGCCCGCGCCGAGGATGCGGAGGCGATCGCCGCGATCTACGCCCCGCACGTGACCGGGGGCGTGGCCTCGTTCGAGGAACAGGCGCCCGATGCCGCGGCGATGCGGGCCCGGATCGCGAAGCTGGAGGGCCGCTTTCCGTGGCTTGTCGCAGAGGATGAGGGCCGGCTGCTCGGCTATGCCTATGCCGACCGCTTCCGCGACCGCACCGCCTATCGCTGGGCGGTTGAGACGACGGTCTACATCGCGGCAGGGGCACAGCGCCGCGGGGTCGGGCGGCTGCTCTATGCGCGGCTGCTCGATATCCTGCGCGGGCAGGGCTTCACCCAGGTGATCGCCGCGATCTCGCTGCCCAACGACGCATCGGTGAAGCTGCACGAGCTCGCCGGCTTCCGCCGTGCCGGCGTCTACCGGCAGGTGGGGTGGAAGCTCGGGCGATGGGTCGATGTCGGCCTCTGGCAGGCGGAGCTGCAGGCCCCCGGCCATCCGCCCGCCGAGCCGCGGGCGTTCCGCGAGGATGCCGAATCTAACTAGCGACTCGCAAAAATATGCTCTGAATGGGGAGCCTCACGAGAAGGAGGCTAGGATGACATATTACATCTACGAAAATTGGACGCATGACCGCGCGCGAATCCACAGGGGTGAATGCGGTATGTGCAATTTTGGGAGGGGCACCCAGGCTGCCGTTTCGGAAAGGAACGGACGCTGGCACCCTCCCTTTGAAGATCGCGAAATGGCTTTTGGGGTGGCGCGATCACTTCGTCGTTCTGACACCAAGCCATGCCCATTCTGTGCGCCGTAGCAACTACCCCTGATACGCCGGTAGTTTCAGCCCGCGCCAGATCGCGAGCGCCCGTAGCGCGAAGCCGCTGACCGCGGCGACCGGCGCGGCGATGGCGATGGGGAGACCCACCCAGCTCAAGAGCACGAACAGGGCGGCGGCGAGGGCGGCGGCAGTCACGTAGAGCTCGGGACGGAGCAGGATCGACGGCTCGGTCGCGAGCACGTCGCGGATGATGCCGCCGACACAGGCGGTGATCACGCCCATCAGCACGGCCACCACCGGGGGCACGCCATAGGCAAGCGCCTTGGCCGCGCCGAATACCGCATAGGAAGCAAGCCCGACCGCGTCGAACCAGTCGAGCGCGCGGCCGTGCCACCAGCGCTGCGGCGTCAGCCAGATCAGCGCCGCCATCGCGAGGCAGGCCGCCGCCACGCGCCAGTCGCGCACCCAGAAGACCGGCGCGTCGATCAGCAGGTCGCGCACGGTGCCGCCGCCGACGCCGGTCACCAGCGCGAAAAAGGCGAAGGTCACGAACGTCTGCCCCCGCCGCGCCGCCGCCAGCGCGCCGGACGCGGCGAACACGGCGATGCCGAACAGGTCGAACCAGGGCAGGAAAGGCGCGAGGGGGGTCATCTGTGAGTGCGCATAACCCGAGTTTTCGTTCGTTTCGAGCAGTCATCGCTCGTCCTGAGCGGAGCGCGCAGCGCGTAGTCGAAGGGCGCGAGCTCGGAGCAGCGCCCCTCGACTTCGCTCGGGACGAGCGGGCCTGCATACGCGCTACGAGCCGAATTTCTCGACGCACTGGTCGAGCACGACCGTGGGCGGGCCGAGCGTTGCGACCCTGGCGAGCGCCTTCGCGCGCGCCGCGTTGGCTTCGGCCTGGTCCAGCCCGCGCGCCTTCAGCGTCGCGCCCATCCTGTTGTCGAGCTTGCGCTCCATCGCGTCATAGGCGCGGATGCGGTCGATGAAGTTGTTTTCCTGGGAACGGAGCGCCGTGGTGATGAAGTCGGACAGATCGTGGCAGCCGGCCTGCACCGTCAGCGTATCCGACGGGAGCGTCACGCTTTCGACCGGCTTCGTTGCGGGATAGGCGTCGGCGCACTGACCGATCAGCGGCTCCCATTTGCCGCCGGTCACCTTGTCGCCGAGCAGCGGCATCGCGTTCACCACCGCGGCCGAACGCGTGCGATCGAAGCTGCCGCCTTCGGAACCCTCGATCAGCGCATAATGGAGGATATGCCCCTGCTGCTCGATCGTCAGCTTCGCATCGACGCTGCCGAGCGAGCGCCGCGCATCCGCCGCCGCGACCACGCCGCACGTCGCCGCGCGCCGGATCGGATCGTCGGGCAGGCCCGCCTGCTTCTTGCCGCAGGCAGCCAGAGCCAAAGGCAGCATGATCCAGGCGGCACGCATCGTCTCTCCTCCGTAACGAGAGCGAGACGGATGAGGGGGCGGAGGGTTCCCTGAAGCGCCGCGGGCAAAGCCCGCGTCGTCGGTCGCGGCTTGCGGCCGCGCCGGCCGGTCTAGCCTAGTGCGCTCGCGATTAGCTCCGCTAATCGCCTCGCCGGCTAGACGTGGATCGGCTTCCCGGTCACCGCCATCGCCGCCTCCTTCAGCGCCTCGCTGTGGGTCGGGTGGGCGTGGCAGGTGTAGGCGATGTCTTCGGATGTGGCGCCGAACTCCATCGCCTGGGCGGCCTGGGCGATCATCGTGCCGGCGACGCTGGCGATCATCCAGACGCCGAGCACGCGGTCGGTGTTCGCGTCCGCCACGACCTTCACGAAGCCGTCCGGTTCGTGATTGGTCTTGGCGCGGCTGTTGGCGAGCATCGGGAATTTGCCGGTCTTCACCGCGCCCCGCTCCTTCGCCTGCTCCTCGGTCAGGCCGACACCGGCGATCTCGGGCCAGGTATAGACGACCGACGGGATCACGTCGTGATTCACGATGCCGGTCTGGCCGGCGATGTTCTCGGCAACCGCGATGCCCTCGTCCTCGGCCTTGTGGGCGAGCATCGGGCCGGGGACGACGTCGCCGATCGCCCAGATGCCGGCGACCGACGTGCGGAAATCATGGTCGGTCTCGATCTGGCCGCGCTGGTTCGTCTTCAGGCCCGCGGCTTCGAGGTTCAGCCCTTCGGTGTTGGGCCGCCGGCCGATCGAGACCAGCACCGCGTCGGCCTCGATCGTCTCCGACACGCCACCCGCAGCCGGCTCGACGGCCAGCGTCGCCTTCTTGCCCTTGACGGTCGCGCCTGTGACCTTGGTCGAGAGCTTGAACTCGAAGCCTTGCTTCTTGAAGATCTTGTTCGCTTCCTTGCGGACCTCGCCGTCGAAGCCGGGCAGGATCTGGTCGAGGAATTCGACGCAGGTGACCTTGGCGCCCAGCCGCCGCCAGACCGAGCCGAGCTCCAGCCCGATCACACCGCCGCCGATCACGACCAGGTGCTCGGGCACTTTCGCCAGCTCCAGCGCGCCGGTGGAATCGACGATCACGCCCTTTTCATTGTCGACCTCGACGCCCGGCAGCGGCGTCACCGACGATCCGGTGGCGATGACGATGTTCTTCGCCCGCACCTCGCGGTCGCCGACCTTGACGCTGTCCTTGCCGGTAAAGGCGGCGCGGCCCTTCAGCCATTCGACCTTGTTCTTCTTGAACAGGAACTCGATGCCGCCGGTCAGCTGCTTGACCGCGTCCTTGCGCTGGCCGTGCATGGTGTCGAGGTCGAGCTCGGGCTTCACCTTGATGCCGAGCTTCGCGAACGCGCCGTTCGCCGCCTGGTCGAAATATTCGGACGCGTGCAGCATCGCCTTGGACGGGATGCAGCCGACGTTGAGGCAAGTGCCGCCCAGCGTCTCGCGGCTTTCCGCGCACGCCGTCTTCAGCCCCAGCTGCGCGGCGCGGATGGCGGCGACATAGCCGCCGGGCCCGGCGCCGATCACGAGTACGTCGAAATCAAAGTCAGCCATATTCAGCTCCAACGTACCCCTGCGAAAGCAGGGGTCCAGTGCGGGGCCCGATCGCTTGCGACCCTGGGCTCCTGCTTTCGCAGGAGCACTAAAGGGGTTCGGCGATACTGGGCCACAAATCTTTCCATAGCGGGTTGTCGCGCTCGATCAGTTCGATTTTCCACGCCCGCTTCCATTTCTTCATCTGCAGCTCGCGAAGGCGGGCCGCATCCAGATCCTCATATGCTTCGTACCAAACGAGCAGCTTGCACCCGTATTTTTTCGTGAAACCTTCGATCTGTCCGGCTCGGTGCTGATAAACCCGTCCGGCGAGGTTGCTGGTGACTCCGATGTAGAGCGTCCCGTTCCGCCTGCTGGCCATGATATACACGCAACCGGACTTGTTCAGGGCCTTCCCTCCTTGTGCTCCTGCGAAAGCAGGAGCCTATGTTCGCGTCCCAACGGGCCCCTGCTTTCGCAGGGGCTCTACAGATCGATCAGCAATCGCGTCGGGTCCTCGATCGCGTTCTTCAGGGCGACGAGGAACGTGACTGCCTCGCGGCCGTCGACGAGGCGGTGGTCGTAGCTCAAGGCGAGGTACATCATCGGGCGGATGACGATCTGGCCGTCGCGGACGACCGGGCGTTCCTCGATGCGGTGCAGGCCGAGCACCGCCGACTGCGGCGGGTTGATGATCGGGGTGGAGAGCAGCGAGCCGAACACGCCGCCGTTCGAGATGGTGAAGGTGCCGCCGCGCATTTCCTCCATCTTCAGCGTGCCGTCCTTGGCGCGCTTGCCGAAATCGGCGATCTGCTTCTCGATGCCGGCGACCGACAGATCCTGCGCGTCGCGGACCACCGGCACGACCAGGCCGTTCGGCGCGGAAACCGCGACCGAGACGTCGACATAGTCGCGATAGACGATCTCATCGCCTTCGATCGAGCCGTTGACGGCGGGAATGTCGCGGAGCGCCTGGACGGCCGCTTTCACGAAAAAGCCCATGAAGCCGAGGCGGACGCCGTGCTTCTTCTCGAACAGGTCCTTGTACTTCGCGCGCGCTTCCATGACCGCGGTCATGTCGACGTCGTTGAACGTCGTCAGCATCGCGGCGGTGTTCTGCGCTTCCTTGAGGCGCGTGGCGATCGTCTGGCGCAGGCGCGTCATGCGGACGCGTTCCTCGCGGCGGCCAGACTGTGCTCCTGCGGAAGCAGGAGCCCCACTCGACGCGGGAGCCTGGGCTCCTGCTTCCGCAGGAGCGCTGGGGGTTGCGGGCTTGGACTTGGCAGCGTCGACGGCGGCCTGCACGTCTTCTTTGGTGAGCCGGCCGTCCTTGCCGGTGCCCTTGATCTGGGTCGGGTCGAGGCCGTGCTCCAGCACCATGCGGCGGACCGAGGGCGAGAGCGTCAGGTCGCCGGCCGGCTCCTCGGCCGGGGCAGGTGCGGGCGCCGGAGCAGGCGCAGCGGCCGGCGCGGGAGCGGGAGCAGCGGCAGTCGCCCCGCCCTCATCGACCGAGCCGATGACCGCGCCGACCTGCACCGTGTCGCCGACCTGCGCGGCATATTGGCCCATCACGCCGGCAACCGGCGACGGCACCTCGACCGAAACCTTGTCGGTCTCGAGGCTGGCGACGGGCTCGTCCGCCTTCACCGGATCGCCCGGCTTTTTCAGCCATTCGCCGATCGTCGCCTCGGTGATCGATTCGCCGAGTGTCGGAACCTTGATTTCGGTCGCCATTCTGTTCGTTCCCTAGCTGGCCGGCCCTTGCTTCGGGCCCTTGGTCGCAGTCGTCTTGCCGGAGCGCGTGCGCCGGATTTCCTCGCGGACATTGTGGCCGAGCGCATCGGCGATCAGCGCGCCCTGCTCGGCCATGTGGCGCTTGGCGAGGCCGGTTGCAGGCGACGCCGACGCGGCGCGGCCGGCATAGCGCGGCCGGTCCGGCTTCACGCCCGCCTCGTGCATCGCTTCCTCGATCAGCGGCTCGACGAAGAACCACGCACCGTTGTTCCGCGGCTCTTCCTGCGCCCAGACGACCTCCTTGAGGTTCGGCATGCGCTGCAACCGCGCCGTCAGCGGCTCGCCCGGGAACGGGTAGAGCTGCTCCAGCCGCACGATCGAGGTGTGCTTGTCGCCCGCCGCGTCGCGCGCCTCGATCAGGTCGTAGGCGACCTTGCCGGTGCACAGCACCAGCCGCTTCACGTCCCTGTCCGCCGGGCCCGACGGATCGGAGAGGATGCGGCGGAAATGGCTGTCGCCCAGGAAATCGTCCGCCGCCGATACCGCCATCTTGTGCCGGAGCAGCGACTTCGGCGTCATGATCACCAGCGGCTTGCGGAACGGCCGCAGCATCTGGCGCCTCAGCATGTGGAAGTAATTCGCAGGCGTGGTGCAGTTCGCGACCTGCATATTATCCTGCGCGCAGAGCTGCAGGTAACGCTCCAGCCGGGCCGAGCTATGCTCCGGCCCCTGCCCTTCATAGCCGTGGGGCAGCAGCAGCACGAGGCCGTTGGCGCGCAGCCACTTGGCCTCGCCCGCGGCGATGAACTGGTCGATCATGATCTGCGCGCCGTTGGCGAAATCGCCGAACTGCGCTTCCCACAGCACCAGGGTCTTCGGGTCGGCGCCGGCATAGCCATATTCGAAGCCGAGCACGCCATATTCGGAAAGCGGCGAGTCCAGCACCTCGAACCGCCCGTGCGGCAGCGTCGACAGCGGCACATATTTGGCCTCGGTCGCCTGGTCGACCCAGACGGCGTGGCGCTGGCTGAACGTGCCGCGGCCGGAATCCTGGCCGGACAGGCGCACGCCATAGCCTTCGGTGACGAGGCTGCCGAAGGCGAGCGCCTCGCCCGTCGCCCAGTCGAAGCCCTGGCCGGACGAGAACATCTCGCGCTTCGCGTCGAGGATACGGCCGAGCGTCTTATGGACGTTCACGCCGTCGGGGACAGTGGTCAGCGTGCGGCCGAGACTGTCGAACAATTTGCGGTCGATGCCGGTATCGACGTTGCGGCGCGCGGTCTCCGCATCGGCGGGCTTGCT
>NZ_DASTXI010000165.1:0-6933 GCF_035758555.1 Sphingomonas sp.
CGCGCTGCTCCTCATAATCGGCATTGGAGCGGAACCAGGCCTCGAACGTCTCGCCGCCTTCGCGGCACTGGAGATCGAACACGATCATAGGGTCACCGCGTCGGGGATAGGGCGGCGGTGGTTAAGCGCGGGTATGCGCGAACGCACCTCGGAGATGCGCTTGAGGTCGATGTCGGCGAAACCCACGCCCGACTCCTCGCCCATGTCGAGCAGGAGCTCGCCCCAGGGATCGACGACGAGCGAGTGGCCGAACGTGTTCCGCCCATCCTCGTGATGCCCGACCTGGGCAGCGGCGACGATGAACAGGCCGGCCTCGATCGCCCGCGCCCGCTGAAGCACGTGCCAGTGGGCGTGCCCGGTTGGCACGGTGAACGCCGCCGGGACGGCGATGACGTCGGCGTCCGCTTCCGCAAGCCGCGCGAAGAGGCCCGGGAAGCGCAGGTCGTAGCAGATGGTGAGGCCGAGCTTGCCGACCGGCGTGCCGTTCACCACGACCACCTCCTTGCCCGCCGAATAGGTGTTGGACTCGCGCCAGCTCTCGCCGGTGGGAAGATCGACATCGAACAGGTGGATCTTGTCGTAGCGGGCGCGGATCTGCCCTTCGCGGTCGATGACGAAGCCGCGGTTGGCGACCTTGCCGTTGCCGACGCGGATCGCGAGCGAACCGATATGCAGCCAAATGCGGTGGCGGCGCGCGGCTTCCCGGCAACCGGCCAGCACTTCGTCCTCGTCCTCCTTGCGTAAGTTCTTCGAGGCGCGCGCCGAATCGCGGTCGAGCAGGCCCGACATTTCGGGCGTGAACAGCATCTCCGCGCCACCGCCGGCTGCTTCGCCGATCGCCGTTTCCAGAGCGCGCAGGCTCGTTGCCGGATCGATGCCGGTGGTCGACTGGAAGAGCGCGATCCGGGTCATCGTGAAATCAGGTCGTCGAGGCGGCCTGCCCGTTCGAGCGCGAAGAGATCGTCGCATCCGCCGACATGATGCTCGCGGATGAAGATTTGCGGGACGGTGGTGCGGCCGTTTGCACGCTGAATCATCTGCTGCCGGGTCTCCCCTCCGAAATCGACCGATATCTCGCGATACTCCACGCCCTTCTCATCGAGCAGCGCCTTTGCACGCCAGCAATAAGGGCAGAAAGTCTTGGTATAAATTTCAATCGTCGGCACGATCGGCTCCTCCAGGCCGATAATTAGGCATGCGGTTCAACGCATCAACTGCGAAGGTTTCACCACGCGCGCCCAGCTGACGACCTCGACCCGCGCAGCGCCGGCCCGCTTCAGCACCCGCGCGCACGCTTCTGCGGTGCTGCCGGTGGTGAGCACGTCGTCCACGAGCACGACGGTCTTGCCGGCGACGGCGCTCTTGTCCGCGACCCGGAATGCGCCGGCGACCGTCTTTCGCCGCTGGAGCGGGCTCATGCCCTTCAGCGGCGGAGTGCGCCGTGTGCGCTGAAGCACAAGAGGGTCGGCCGCGATGTTCAGGCGGCGGGACAATTCGCGGGCGACCAGCGCCGACTGATTGAAGCCGCGAGACCATAGCCGGGTGCGATGGAGGGGAACGGGAACCAGGACAGCCTCGGCATCCGCGGCAACGAGGGGCGCCATATAATGCGCCATCGTCCGGGCGATCGCGACCTTGCGCCCGTATTTCAGCCGGATCGCGAGGCTGCGCGACAAATCGTCATAGGCCACCGCCGCGCGGCTTCGGGCGACCCGCGGCGGCCTGGCGAGGCAGCGCGCGCAATGGCTCTGCTCGGTCGCCTCCAGTGGTAGGCCGCAGCAGGTGCAGCCTCGGTCGCCGAGGAACTCGACCTCTTTCCAGCAATCGGGGCAGAAGCTGTGCACGTCGGGCACGATGGTGCCGCAACCGGCGCAGCGCGGAGGCAGCGCGAAATCGAGCGCCGAACGGGCGCAGGCGCGGACGATCTCGAAAACGCTCGCCATTGCGTCTTGTCGCCCGGCATCGCGCATCGCACAAGCGCCGCCGTGCCCGAGCTGTTCGACATGCGACTGCGCGCGCTTCGGCGCGACCGCGCGGCCCGCGCCGGAGTCGAGCTGTTCCTGTTCGAGCGGGTTTTCGATGACTGCATCGAGCGCATCGAACTGGCGAACCGGCGCTTCGGGCGCGCGCTGCTGATCGGCTGTCCCGATCCCGCGTGGCCGTCGCGGCTCGGACGCTTCGCCTCGACGGTCGACCTGGCGGACCCAGGCGCTCTCTTCGCCGCTGCCGCGGGCGGCTCGGAAATCATTGAAGACGCGTGGGAGCCGGTGGCATCGGCTTATGACCTCGTGCTCGCAATCGGCACGCTGGATACGATCAACGACCTCCCGCTCGCGCTGCGGCTGATCCGCTATGCGATGAAGCCGGACGGGCTGCTCATCGGCGCCGTTGCAGGCGGCGATACCCTGCCGCGGCTGCGCGCCGCCATGCGGTCGGCGGATGCCGTTTCCGGCTTTGCTTCCCCGCATGCGCACCCGCGGATCGAGCCCTCGGCGGTTTCACCGTTGCTCGACAGTGCCGGCTTCGTCGCGCCCGTCGTCGACGTCGATCGCCTGGAGGTGTCTTATCGCTCGCTGGGCCGGCTCGTCGCGGACCTGCGGGCGATGGGCGCGACCAGCGTCCTGAGGGAGAAGGCGGCGCCCCTCACCCGCGCCCAATTCGCCGCGGCCTCGCGCGCATTCGCGGAAGCCGGCGATGGACAACGGACGACCGAAACTTTCGAATTGCTGCATTTCGCCGCCTGGACTCCGGCAAGCGGATGACGGCGCATTAACTTTGTTCCGGGTAAGACTTGTTAACTGAGGCTCCGGTACACCCGCCGCGTGGACGTGGACCAGAGGAGGGTGGCGTGGACGCTATCCGGAAATATTTGCGCATGCTCAGCGCCAACGAGCGAGGAGCGACCGCGATCGAATATGGATTGATCGTCGGGCTGATCGCCGTGGCGTGCATCGGCGCCTTCACGAATCTCGGCGGCGGCGTGTCGGGCAAGTGGGGCCTGCTGCTGACGACGATCAGCACCTATATGTGAGCGGGGCGCTCAGCTCCGGCGAGCGCCGTAAATCACGAGCTTGACCCTCTGGCCCGGCGCAAGGCGGCTATTGGCCGTCAGACCGTTCATCACCAGGAAGCGGTCGAGCTTGAAATCGCGATACGCCATGCGGCTCGCGAGCGACTGCAGCGTGTCGCCCGGCTTCACCGTCACCACGTGAATGATTCGCGGCCGGATTGCGGCCGCTTCGGCTTGCGTGATCCTGCGCAGCGAATTCACCATCGGAGTGAAGGGACCGATGCCGGTTCCTCCCTGGGTCAGCATGACGAAGTGATAGATGTGCTGCGGGTCCCACTGATAGGCCATTACGCTGACGTCGATCAGCCCTGAGTCTGTTCGCACATGCGCCGTCGTATAGGCGGCCGGCATTCCGTTGATCGTCGTCCGCCGAGGCTGCGGGATCGCGAGCTCCACCTGCCCGCGGGTCAGCTGCTCGAAGACCCGGAGAATATAGTTGTCGAGCGAGCCATTGTAGCGGCCCCCGCTGAATTGCGCCTTCCCCGCCGATCCCGACACCGTCACAGCAAAGGTGCCGTTCGACATCAAATATCCAGTCGGAACCCTGAACTGGATGCGCAGATCGGGATGGGTGAAGACCGGGCCGTCGATGACGCCCTGCGCGGGATCGTCGTCGACGTAGACGCCTTCGAGCTGGTTCAGGAAGACATCGCGGTTGTGCAACCCGGTTCCGAGCCGCCCCGTGGCGCGCGCTTCCTGCAGAGCCCGCTGCATCCGGTTTTCGCTCAGCGGATGGGTGCTCGCCCACTCGGGCGTCTGGCGGTTGGTGCGGCCCTGGACCCGCGCCTCGAGGGCGGTCGTCCGGCTCAGCGCCGAGAGCAGCTGCGCCGCGCCCGCTGGATCGTAACCCGCCGCGATCATGTACCTGAGACCGAGGGTATCGGCTTCATATTCCTGCTCGCGCGAGAAGCTCAGCTGCTGGAGCTTGGCGCGGACCTGGAGGATGCTTCCCATGAAACGGTCGCCGAACACGGCTCCGAGGATGCGTCCGAGGACCCCGAGCGGGTTCTGCGCCGCATATTCCTCCCGCTGATGCGCATGGTTGGCGGCGATGTGCCCGACCTCGTGGCCGAGCGCGAAGGCGAGCTGCGATTCGTCGCCCATGATGCCCATCAGCTGACGTGTGATGTAGACGTAGCCGCCCGGCACCGAGAAAGCGTTCTCGACAGCCGAATTCAGGGTCGTGAAGTGGAGCGCCTGACCCGCGTTCGCGACTCCCGAATAAGCACCGACGCGCCGCCCGACGGACTCGACATAAGCCGCTCGTGGACCCGTTTCGGTCCCGCCGAGCTCCTCGACTATCTGCGCATTTTCCTTCTGCGCCTCCGCCACGTCGCGCGGGTCGAGGTAATGAGCGCGCTGCGCCGCAGCAGGCGTAATCGCCAGCGCGGCCGCGCAGAACAACAGGACGCTTCTTCGCATGTTCAGCGTGCACCCTCCGTTTCGGTAGCGCACTAAGCGCCGCCAATTTGAACGGAGAATGACTGGCAGGGGTTCCTGCCGGTCCTCAGCCGATGGCGAGGAACTTGGCGCGGCGCTGTTTCAGCAGCTCGGCGGGCCCGAGCTTGCCGCAGCCGTCGAGCTCCTCGATCAGCGCGCCCTTGAGGGCACCGATCGCCGCCTCGGGATCGCGCTGCGCCCCGCCGAGCGGCTCGTCGATGATCCGGTCCACGACGCCCAGCGACTGGAGATCGGCGGCGGTAATCTTCATCGCCTCGGCGGCTTCGGCGGCCTTGTCCGCCGTGCGCCACAGGATCGAAGCGCAGCCCTCGGGCGAAATGACCGAATAGACGGCATGTTCGAACATGAGGACCCGGTTCGCGGTGGCGATCGCCACGGCTCCGCCGGAGCCGCCCTCGCCGACGACCGCGGCAATGATCGGCACCTCGAGGTTCAAGCATTCTTCGGTCGAGCGGGCGATCGCTTCGGCCTGCCCCCGTTCTTCCGCCTGCACTCCCGGAAAGGCGCCGGGCGTGTCGACCAGGCTCACGACCGGAATACCGAACTGGTCGGCGAGCCGCATCAGCCGGATCGCCTTGCGGTAGCCTTCGGGCTTGGCCATCCCGAAATTGTGTTTGAGCCGCGAGGCTGTGTCGTCGCCCTTCTCGTGACCGATCAGCATGACGCGCCGTCCGTCGATGCGCGCGAGGCCTCCGATGATCGCCGGATCGTCGGCGAACGCGCGGTCGCCCGCCAGCGGCAGGAAATCGTCCGCGATCCCGGCGACATAATCCTTGAAGTGCGGCCGGTCCGGATGGCGAGCGACCTGGGCCTTCTGCCACGGGGTCAGCTTGGCGTAGGTATCGCGGAGCAGCTTGTTGGCCTTGGCCTCGAGCCGGCCGACCTCGGCGTCAATGTCGATGTCCGTGCTGCTCGCCGTCTCGCGCAGCTCGGCGACCTTGGTCTCCAGCTCGGCGATCGGCTTTTCGAAATCGAGGTAGTTCAGCATTCAGCGGCGCGCGTAGGACGAAGCTGCTGCAAAGGTCAACGCGCGCCGGTGGCGAGCGGGTGGCGGGCGTTGACCAGCTCGACCAGCCGGGCGCTGTCGACATGCGTGTAGATCTGCGTGGTGGCGATGTCCGCATGGCCGAGCAAAGATTGAAGCACGCGCAGGTCCGCGCCGCCCGATAGCAAGTGCGTCGCAAAGGCGTGCCGGAGAACGTGCGGGCTGACCCGGTCCGGTGCAATGCCTGCATCCGCCGCCATTGCGCGCACGATCTGAAACAGCCGCACCCGGCTGAGGTGCGACTTGCCGCTGGGAAATAGCCACAAGGCGGAAGAGCCGACATGCTCGAGCCATTGCTGGACTGCCGCCTGCGCCCGCGTCGATATCGGGACCAGCCGTTCCTTGCTGCCCTTGCCGCGGACCATCAGGAACGGCTGGCCAGGCCGAACCCCGCCGCGCGGCAGGCCGACCAGCTCGCTCGCCCGAAGGCCGGACCCGTAGAGGAGCTCGAGCAGCGCCAGGTTGCGGACGGCCGTACCCTCGCCGCTCGCCGCGCGGTCCTCGGCAGCCTCGAACATGCGGCGGACTTCGTCCTCGTCGAGGATTCGCGGCAGCGGCCGCTCGAAGCGGGGGCGCGGCAACGCCGCCGACGGATCGTCGCTGCGCAGGCCTTCATCCAACAGGAAGCCGAAGAAGCGCCTCAGCGCAGCGGAGCGCCGGGCCACGGTCGACGGCGCGAGCTCCGCCCATTCGCTGCCGAGCCGCGACACGTCGTCGCTCGAGGCCGTGCCGAGCGAGCCGAGCGCCTCGGCGGCGCGATCGAGGTCGTTGCGGTAAGCGGCGAGCGTGTGCTTCGACGCGCCCGCCTCGGCGGCCATCATGTCGAGGAACCGGTCGACCAGCGCGCGGTCGTCGGCAATCACGTCCGTGAAAGGGCCTCGGCGGCAATCATCCGTGCCGTGAAGTCCTGGCCCGTCCGCTCGAGGGCGCCGATCGCGCGATAGAGATGCGCCGAGGGAACCTTGTCCCAGCTGGCGGTCTGGAACCCGGTCCCCGTGAGGACCAGCACGGTCCCCGCCTGACCGCGCCCCGCCGCCGCCTCGATCATCCGGGTCCAGCTCGTACTCCTGCCGAGGCCGAGGTCGTAGCGGCGATTGAGCGAATTGGCGGTATCCGTGCTGATCCGCCCGAGACCCGCAAGCCCGGCGACGAGAAACGCGCTGCGCACCTTGTTCGGGCTGTTGTCGCGGCGGATGAAGCCGCTGATCCGGCTCGTGCCGACGCTCGAGACATCGGGTGCGGCCAGCGCGAGCATCGCCCAGCAGCGGTCGCTGTCGGCGTCGTCCATCTGGTTCACCGCCGAAATCCAGCGCGCCGCCGCCCGGTCGTATCCGGCCGCGAGCATGGCCGAGATCAG
>NZ_DASTXI010000179.1:0-51856 GCF_035758555.1 Sphingomonas sp.
TATGGTCGGCGACGTCGGACAGGGTGACGGTCGGAGCAGGGTGCGCCTTGTCCCATTCGGCGAGTGCGGCGGCGGCTTTCTCCGGCTGGCCGATATAGAGCCCGCCGAAGGGCGGCGCGTTCAGCCGCGTCTTCTCCGCCGCACGGTCCGCCGACCAGTGGCGATAGGCATCGGACACATAGGGCAGCGCATAGTTGACCGTCACCACGCCGCCGTTCTTCGCGACCAGCTTCAGCACGTCGTCGGAGACGTCGCGCGGGTGATCGTCGAGCGCGCGGGCGCTCGAATGGGAGAAGATCACCGGCGCCTTCGATACGCGGAGCGCGTCGCGCATCGTCGCTTCGCTGACATGGCTCAGATCGACCAGCATGCCGAGCCGGTTCAGCTCATGCACCACTTCCTCGCCGAACGGGGTGAGACCGTCATGCTTGGGATCGTCGGTCGCGGAATCCGCCCATTCGATCGTGCGCGAATGGGTGAGCGTCAGATAACCGGCGCCGAGCGCGTGATAGGCGCGCAGCACCGACAGGCTCTTGTCGATCTGGCCTCCGCCTTCGACGCCGATCATCGCGGCGATCTTGCCGGCGCGGTGGATGCGCCGCACGTCGTCGGCGGTGCGGGCAAGCGCGAAGTCTTTGGGGTAGCGCGCGACGATGTCGTGGACCAGATCGATCTGCTCCAGCGTCTCCTTGACCTGCTCCAGGCCCGGCAGATCGGCCGAGACATAGACCGACCAGAATTGCCCGCCGACCATGCCCTGGCGAAGCCGCGCAATGTCGGTATTGTAGGGCTCTGGCCGCTTGTCGAGCCCGTGCGTCAGGTCCATCGTCCAGCGCGCATCACCCTCCCGTTCGCGCAGCACTTCGGGCCAGTCGTTATGGCCGTCGATCAGCGGCGTCGTCTTCAGGATGCGCGCGACCCGCGCCGAATAATCCTGCGCCGCAGCCGGCGTCGAAACGGCAAGCAGCGCGGTCAGGCAGGCGAGCGACGCGAATGTTCTCATGGCTAACGATTCATCCTCTCTGTTCTAGGGAGGCCGCCCCCGGCTTCCGCGTCCCTCGATAGGTCGCCATGCGCCGTGCCTCAAACGGAAATCTACTTCCAGGTGGCGCCCAGCAGCCGCCGGAAGTTGCCGCCCAGCACCAGCGCGATGTTCGGATCGCTCCAGCCGCGCCTGATCAGCTCCTCGGTCAGGTCGTATATCTTGCGGGGATGGTCGAACCCCTCGATGTCGATCCGGTCGCGAAAGGCATAGCTGGATTTGTATGCCGCCTTCAGCGCCTGGTACTGGTCGGGCGCCATGTCGTCATAGCCGTTCAGGTCGGCATCCGATCCGATGCCGACATGCTCGACGCTGGTCAGCTTCACGACATATTCGATATGGTCGACAATGTCCGCCACTGTCGTCGGATCGCGATCCTTGACGAACTGGCGCACGCCGCTGATGCCCATGACGCCGCCCTTCTTCGCGAGCGCGACGATCGCCTCGTCGGTCTTGCCGCGCGGATGGCGGGAGAGGGTGCGGCAATTGGCATGGGTGATCGCGATCGGGCCCTTCGATAGCGCAATCGCGTCGAGCGTCGTCCGGTCGCCCGAATGCGAGACGTCGACCAGCATGCCGGTCTTGTTCATCTCGGCGACGATTTCCGCGCCGTAGTCGCTGACGCCGCCATCGACCCGGTCGGTGCAGCCGGAGCCGATCCGGTTCTGCGAGTTGTAGGTCAGCTGCGCGCAACGGAGACCGAGGCCGTAGAACAGCGGCACATCCTTCGCGGTCTCGAACTGCTCGGCATTCTGCAAGCCCATGATCATGCCGATCTTCCGCTCGGCCTTGGCGCGGTCGAGGTCGGCGACCGATCCGATCAGCGAGAAGATGTCGGCATTGCGCCCGGCGAATCCCTGCTGGGCGGCGAGGAAGGTCAGTGCGTCGACGCGCGCATCCGGCCCGCCGATGCCGATCGCATTGTGCATGCCGGTGATGCCCGAGGTGCGGAAATCCGCGCGCTCCTTGTCACTCAGCGGGCGCGTCCAGCCGGTCTCCGACAGGTCGAGCCGGGGTGGAGCGAGCATATCGATCACCAGCGTCTGCTCGACAATCCGCCGCGCCCGCGCAGAATAGCCCGCGCGCGGGTCGGTCGCCGGCTTGGCCACGGCACGCGGTGCCGCAAGCGCCGCTGACCCCGCAATCGCCGCGCCCAATAGCGATCGTCGATCGACACCCGTCATTCCGTCCTCCCCGTTTCCTGCGCCGCCAGCAGTTGCGAGAGCGGCCGGTCTAGCGTGCGCAGCAGCAGCGCCGCGACGGCCGCTATTCCCGCCAGCAGCGCGAAATAGGCACCGTGCCCCATCCGGCTCCACAGCGTGCCGACCAGTCCGGCGGTCAGGCTGCCGCTGAAGATCGTAATGTACCAGGCCGCGACCGTGGTCGCGCCGAGGCCAGCGGGCGCGAGCCGTGCGAAGAGGCCGAGGCCGGTCGGCAGGATGAACAGCTCGCCGAAGGTAAAGACCGCAAAGAACAGCACCAGCCAGGCCCAGGCCGCGCGCCCGTCCGCCAGCAGCGCGACGAGTGCAAGCAGCAGATAGGCGCCGCCTACGATCAGCGCGCCCGTCGCCATTTTTCGCGCCGGCGCTTCGTGGCGCCCGTCCTCCGACCGCTGCCGCCAGTAGCGCAGCAGCGGCGGCGTCATCAGCATCACCAGCAGCGGGTTCAGCGACTGGAACCAGGTCATCGGGATCGTGAGGGCACCGGCGGCCCGGTCGACGCCCGCGTCCGCCCAGAGCGCAACGGTGTTGCCGACCTGCTCATAGGCGCCGCGGAACACGGTGACTGACAAGGCGATGCCCGCCAGCACCAGCACCGTTTGCCGCTCGAACCTCCCGGCCGTCTCCGCCGCCGCGGCCCGCCGCTCCTGCGCCGGAAGGTGCCGCTGCCCGCCGATATAGATCAGCAGGCCCAGCACCATGCCGATCCCGGCCGCGCCGAAGCCGTAATGCCAGCCGTAGAGCTCCCCCAGCGTCCCGCAGATCAGCGGCGCCAGGAACCCGCCGATGTTCACGCCGACGTAATAGACATTGTACGCCCAGCCGATGCGCGGATCGCCGGGCTCGTACAGGTCGTCGATCTGGCTGGGCAGGCTGGGCAGGAACAGGCCGTTGCCGATCGCGATCGTCGCCAGCGCCGGGTAGAAGAGCGGCTCGAACGTCATCATGAAATGGCCGGCGGCCATGATGCTGCCGCCGGTGATGATCGCGCGGCGCTTGCCGAGCAGCCGGTCGGCGATCACGCCGCCGACGATCGGCGTGAAATAGGCGCAGGCGGTGTAGGCACCGTAGATGACCGAGGAGCTGCCCTGGCCGATCATCAGCTGCTTGGTCATGTAATAGACCAGCAGCGCCCGCATCCCGAAATAGGAGAATTGCTCCCACATATTGGTGAGGAACAGGATGGTGAGACCGGGAGGCTGCCCGAACCAGGCGCGTTGGCCGTTCACGCCACCGTCGCCGGCGCGCTGCCCCAGACGTCCGGACCGGCCCAGATATCGCCGTCGCGATAGTCGACGCCGGGCGTGCGGTCTCGGGTCAGGAAGGTCGGGCCGTCGAGATCGACCAGGTCGCAGACCTGGCCGAGCACGAACGCAGGCGCCATCGCCATGCTGGTGCCGACCATGTTGCCGACCATCACGCCCAGCCCCAGCCGCCGCGCTTCCTCGGCCATCATCAGCCCTTCGGTCAGGCCGCCGCATTTATCGAGCTTGATGTTGATCACGTCGAATCGGCCCGCCGCGCCCGGTACGTCGGCCAGCGACAATATGCTTTCGTCGCCCGCGATCGGGATCGGGGAGCGATAGCCCTGCAGGTCCGCCTCGCGCCCGCGCGCGATCGGCTGCTCGATCAGCGATACGCCCGCCTCCTGCATCGCCGCGACCAGCGCGTCGAGCTGGCCGATCGCAAACCCCTGGTTGCCGTCGACGCCCAGGCATGCGTCCGGCCGGGCGGCGCGGATCGCGCGCACCCGCTCGATGTCGAGATCGAGTTCGCCGGTCAGCTTGATCTTGATCGAGCGCGCCTCGGCATAGCGGCGCGCCCCCGCCGCCATCTCCGCCGGGCTGGCCGCGCCCAGCGTGAAGGTCGTGCGCAGCGGCCGTGGCGGCTGCAGCCCGGCGAGCTGCCAGACCGGCACGCCGGCGCGGGCGGCCTCCAGCTCCCATAGCGCGCAATCGACCGCGTTGCGCGCGCCGCCGGGCGGCAGCAGGCCGCGCAGCTCCTGCCGGCCCGGCCCGGCCTCGATCGCCGGCCGTGCCGCCTCCAGCGCTGCGACCATCGCCGGCACATCGTCGCCGGTGTAATAGACGCCGGACGCTTCGCCGCGCCCGACATGCCGGCCGTCGCTCAGCGTGACGACCACCACGTCCGACGTCTCGAATACATAGCCCGAGATGCGGAACGGAGCCGCCAGCCGCAGCGTCTCCGTCCGTACGTCCAGCGACAGCATCAGTAGCTCACAGTCATCGCGATCAGCTTGAAGACGATGGCGACGTAGAGCACCAGCAGCGTGGAGAGGAAGACAAGTGCGCTCCACAGCTTGCGCGTCCAGCGCCGCCCGTCGCGCCAGGTCAGCCACAGGTTCCAGCCGCTGATCAGCACCGCGCCGACGAAGATGATGGCGCCAGCGATCTGCAGCAGCCACAGCCATACGTCGAACGCGCCGGCGAGGTTCTCGAGGCTGCTGAACAGCAGAGAGACCACGATCATCCAGCCGACCAGCACGACGAGGTCGAGCCCGGCCATGATCCGCGTCGCCCGATAAGCCTGGAGCGCGCGGCCGCTGACGCCGATCGGCGCCTTGTAGCGGCGGCGGATCACCCATGCGACCGGCCAGTAGAGGAAGGTCAGCAGCAGCACGGCGATGCTGAGGTACAGCGCCGGCAGGATCCAGCTGGAGGACTGACTCGCCGGCACGGGGTCGAAGACCATGAACGGCGACACCATGTCGAAGCTCCAGCGCACGACCTTGCCGTCGACTACCTTGGCCGCCAGCCGCTCATGCCCCCCCTTTTCGCGCCAGACGAACGGGGCGATCTCGACCCATTCGCGCACGCGGCCGTTCAGGCCTTTCAAGTCGGGGACGACCAGCTCGCCCTTGGGGCCGACCGTCACCTTGGTCTGCCCGAACAGGCCGATCGCCTTCAGGAAGCTCGATTCAGACCGGCGGCTGTTTTCCCAGAGGCCCGCCATCATCCGGGCGTGCTCGGCGGCCGTCTTCTTGTCGACCTGTCCGTCCTTGACGGTCGACGGGAAATAGCGGTCGGCGAAATCCTGGAACAGCGCGCCGCGCAGTGCGCCGACGGCACCCTGCTTGCCCGGGCTGTTGAACGACACGTACAGGCCCACGCCGTCGTCGATGAACAGGTGCAGCGAGGTGTGGAACGCCGAGGTGTCGCCCAGATGGCCGACCACTTCATGGCCGTTGATGTTGGTTTCGAAGAAGCCGAGCTCCATCCGGTTCAGCGGCGGGATCAGCGAATAGGGGTTCACCTTGTCGAGCGGGCTGTTGTGCATCGCCGCCGCCGTCTGCGGCGACAGGATGCGGTTCCCGTTCAGCTCACCGCCCTGCAGGTGGGCGATCATGAACTTCGCCATGTCGATGCCGGGCGAAGACAGCGACCCGGCCGGGGCCGGCCCGACGATTTCGAATTTGTCCGCCTTGCCGGGCTTGGAGTAGCCCGTCGCCATCTGCGGCTTCAGGCGCGCGGGCAGCGGCTGGCGGAAGGTGGAGTCGGTCATCCCCAGCGGCGCGAAGATGTGACGCTCGACATAATCGTCGAACGGCTCTCCCGAGACGCGCTGGACGATATAGCCCGCCAGCGCCGTTGCCCAGTTCGAATAGGCGGGGGTGGTGCCGGCATCGTAGATCCGCTCCGGAGACGAGGACTTCAGATAGTCTTCCAGCGACTTCAGATGGTCCGCATCGTAGAAGATGATGTCCTTGGCGTGCTCCTCGAAGCCCGCCGTGTGGGTCATGATCTGGCGCAGCGTCGCCGGCTGCCCCTTGCGCAGCGGAATCTTGAAATCGAGATACGTGTTGACGTCACGGTCTAGGTCGAGCTTGCCGGCTTCCACCTGCTGCATCACTGCGGTCCAGGTGACCAGCTTGGAGACTGAACCCGGACGGAACAGCGTCTTTGCAGGATCGACGGGCGTCCGCTTTTCCACATCGGCATAGCCGAACCCCCGCGCGGTCAGGATCTGCCCGTCCTTGACGATCGTCACGACGGCGCCCGGAATATCGCCCGAATGGAGCGCATAGGGCATGTAGCCGTCGAGCCAGGTGTCGACGTCCGCCTTGGTCAGCGCATGGCCGCCGGGCTGCGGCGGCGGCGTCACCGGCGGTGCGGGCGCAAACTCCGCCGACTCGGTGGGAGCGAGAGTCGGCGCCAGTTTCGGGGCCTGCTGCGCGATCGCGACGCTCGCCGCCAGGGCCAGCACGCCGACTGCTATCGACTTGATCGTCCTCATGATTTTGCTCCCGCTCTCCCCATGGGATTGCTCCCGCCCCGGCCTGTCGGTAGTATCGGCCGAAATATGTTCTGATCGGGACTTCTTATCCCAATCAGAAAATTGGTCAATAATCAGGAGAAGTCGTTTCGTGGCATCGCCCGTCCCGACCTTAGGCGCGCTGCTGCGCGCGCTCAGGAGCCGCAACAACTGGACGCTCAAGCAGATGAGCGAAGAGAGCGGCATCCCGGTCTCGACCCTGTCCAAGGTCGAGCACGACCGGCTGACGCTGACCTACGACAAGCTCTATCAGCTGAGCCAGCGGCTCGGCATGCGCATGTCGGAGCTGTTCGCGGAGACCGGCGACGACGCGTCGCAGCCGGTCACCGCACGCCGCAGCCTCGGCGATATGGCGCGATCGGTGCGCGTCGAGACGCCGAACTACGACTATTACTATCTCTGCACGGAGCTCAGGCGGAAGCGGATGATCCCGGTGATCTCCAAGATCCGCGCCAAGACCACCGAGCAATTCGGAGAGCTCGTCCGCCACGCCGGCGAGGAATTCGTCTATGTGCTGAAAGGCCGCATCATCGTCGCCACGGAATTCTACGACACCGTGACGCTGGAGGAGGGGCAGTCGATCTACATCGATTCCAGCATGGGCCACGCCTATCTGGCCGCCGAAGGCTGCGACGAGGCCGAAGTGCTGGCGGTCATGTCGAGCGCGGACGAGGAGCTGATGCAGTCGCTGCTCGGCATGCACGAGGAAAAGAAGAGCGAGCAGCTTCAGGCGGCGGCAGCACCCGTGCCCGCGCGACGCGAGGGACGCGTGACGGGCCGGGGCGGGCGCCGGAAAGCCGCGGCGGCGGGTTGACGTTCAGGCGTCCAGCGTCCGCCGGATCGCGCGGGCGAGATCGGCCGTTTCGAAGGGCTTGCGCAGCGTTTCGATATCGCCGTCGTTTTCGTCCGCGCCCAATATCTCCTCCGGCGCATAGCCGGTTGCGTAGAGGACCGGCAGCTCGGGTCGGCGTTCCCGCGCCAGCGCAGCGACGCGCCGCCCGTTCATGCCGGGCATGACCAGGTCGGTGAACAGCAGCGTGACCTCAGGATGCTGGTCCAGCAATGCCAGCGCTTGCTCGCCCCCTGCCGCTTCCAAAATGGTGTAGCCGAGTTCGCGGAGCGTCTCGACCGCGATCCGGCGCACCTGGTCTTCGTCCTCGACGACCAGGATGGTCTCGTCGGAGCGCCCGGCCGGCACGCGCGCGTCCTTCTCGATCGCCTCATGCGCGGCGGCCTGGTTCCGGCGCTCGCGGGGCAGCAGGATTACGACGGTCGTGCCGCGCTCGGGCGCCGACGTAAGCTCCAGCGTCCCGCCCGACTGGCTGACGAAGCCGTAGACCTGGCTCAGCCCCAGGCCGGTGCCGCGGCCGACATCCTTGGTCGTGAAGAACGGCTCGAACGCGCGTGCGGCGACATCTTCCGACATGCCGCACCCGGTATCACGCACGCTGATCGAGACGAAGTCGCTGCTCTGGCCGCTTTCGCTCTGCGCGCCGGTGCTGCGGCGCATGTTGGCCGTGGCGATCGTCACCGCGCCGCCGTCGGGCATCGCATCCCGGGCGTTGATCGCGAGATTGAGGATTGCGCTCTCCAGCTGCACCGCGTCGACGAAGCAGCGCCACAGGTCGTCGGCCAGCACGGTTTCCAGCCGAACCTCCTTGCCCAGCGCGCGGCGCATCAGCTCAGCCATGCCCAGGATCAGCGCGTTGGCATCCACGACCCGCGGCGCGAGCGCCTGGCGCCGGCCGAAGGCGAGCAGGCGCTGGGTCAGCTGTGCCGCGCGCATCGCCCCTTCGCGGGCATGGCCGATCGCGCGCCGCACCCGGTCCGGCTCTTCCAGCCGCCGCTCGGCGAGATCGAGATTGCCGAGGATGATCGCCAGCATGTTGTTGAAGTCGTGAGCGATCCCGCCGGTCAGCTGGCCGATCGCCTCCATCTTCTGCATCTGCCGGACCTGCGCTTCCGCTTCTGCGCGGGCGTTTCCTTCGTCGATCAGTCGGCCGTTGGCGTCGCGAAGCTCGGCGGTCCTCAGCGCGACCTCCTGTTCGGTACGTGCTGTTGCCCGCCGTTGCTGGAACATCAGGATCGCGATCAGCACGCTGATCAGCGTGCCGGCGCCGGCAACGAGCGCCGTCAGCTGGAAACTCTGGGCATCGTCGAACTTGGGCGTCGAGCTCAGCCGCACGACCCAGGTGCGCCCACCGGTGTCGAAGCGCCGTATGCGCTGCACCGAAGGATGGGGCGGTACTGGGGCTGAGCGGTAGAGGAGTTGCTGCTCGACCGGCTCGTGATCGAAGATTTCGACCGTCAGCTGCGAAAGATCGCTGCCGGCGAAGGTCGCGTCGAACAGATCATAGGCGCGCAACGGGCTGTAGACCCAGCCGCGCAGCTTGCGCGCGGCGCCGGTGCCGTCGAACAGCGCCAGATAGATCAGGAAGCCCGGCTGCTTGACCGGGTCGATCTCCTGCACCAGCCGCACCCGGCCGCTGACGCGCGCCTCGTCGGAGGAGAGCGCCGCGTTCATGGCCGCCCGACGGGTCGGCTCGCTGAGCATGTCGTAGCCGATCGCGGCGCGGTTGCGCCGGTCGAGCGGCTCGAGAAAACGGATCGCGGAATATCCGTTGCGGGCGCCTTCCGGCCAGACATGAAAGTCGGGAAACTCCTCGGACCTGGCGTCGCGCTCATAGGCGGCGACGCTGGCGCGGTCCGGCAGATATTCGGCATAGCCCATGCCGAGCACGCCGGCATAATAGCCGCTCAGCCGCAGCCGCTCGACGAAGTTGCGGAATTCGTCGGGCCGGACCTGGTCCGACGCTTTGAAGAAGCCTGCGGTCGCGCGAAGCAGCGTGAGCTGGGAAAGCATGCGAGCGCGGATCGCGGCCACCGCATTGTCGGCAAGCACCTCGAACCGGGCGGCCCGGCGCGCGCTTTCCGCGTGCGAAACGACAGCCGCTGCCGCCAGCGACGCCGCAAGTCCCAGCAGGAAAACCAGCAACGGGATCAGATCGCGGCGGCTGCGCTGCATCAGCTTCGCGTATCACGCGCGCCGCGTCTGTCCAATTGCGTTCAGCTGCCCTTCGGGAGCGCGTAGGCGACGATCACGTCGCCCGCCTTGGTGCCGAGTGTGCCGTGGCCGCCGGCGGCGATGACGACGAACTGCCGTCCGCTCGCTGCGGACCAATAGCTCATCGGCGTCGCCTGGCCGCCGGCGGGCAGCCGCGCCTTCCACAGCACCTTCCCGGTCGCGGTGTCGTAGGCGCGCAGATAATAATCGAGCGCCGAGCCCATGAACGCGACGCCGCCGGCCGTCACCATCGGTCCGCCCAGCGACGGCACGCCCAGCTTGAACGGCACCGGGATCGGGCTCTGGTCGCGGATCGTGCCGTTGCGGTGCTGCCAGATGACCTTGCCGGAGACGAGGTCCAGCCCGGCGACATAGCCCCATGGCGGCGCCTGGCAGGGCAGGCCGATCAGCGACAGGAACGGGTTGAGCGCGACTGCGAAGGGTGCGCCATAATTCGGGTTGAAACCCTTGATGTCCGACCCCTTCATGTCGGAACCGCTTGCCGGCCCGGTCTGCCCTTTGCGTTCCGGCGCCACGGTCGAATCCTGCGGAATCAGCCGGTCGACGAACGCCATGTAATTGGGATGGGCAAAGGCAACCATCCGGATCGGGTCGATCGCCATGCCGCCCCAGTCCATTACGCCGAAATTGCCGGGAAACACCAGCGAACCCTGCCGCGACGGCGGCGTATACGGGCCTTCGTAGCGCAAGCCTTTGAACGTGATGCGGCAGGCGAGCTGGTCCAGCATCGTCGCGCCCCACATGTCCGCTTCCCTGACTCGCCCGGTCGGCATGAAGCTGACGCTGGAGAAAGGCTGGGTCGGGGACAGCCGGTCGCCTGGCGCCGGATCGCCCGGCACCGGCCGCTCCTGCACCGGGAACACCGGCTGGCCGGTGCGGCGGTCGAGCACGAAGATGTTGCCGGTCTTGGTCGATTGCACCAGCGCCGGCACCCGGCCGCGGCCCGGCAGCTCCAGATCGACCAGCGCCGGCTGCGCGGGCACGTCCATGTCCCAGAGGTCGTGATGCACGGTCTGGTACACCCAGCGCGGCTTGCCCGTCGCGATATCGAGCGCGATGATCGCCGAGGAGAAGCGCTCCGTTTCCGGCGAGCGGCGGCCGCCCCATTGGTCGATCGCCGCCATGCCGGTCGGCACATAGACGAGGCCCAGCGCCTCGTCGGCGGCGGAGATCGTCCAGCTGTTCGGCGTCGACGGCACGAAGCGGCCGGTGCCCGGCGGCTGCGGCGAAGTATCGTTCGGATTGCCGGGATCGAAGCTCCACACCGGCTTGCCCGTCGCCACGTCATAGGCACGGATCACGCCCGATGGCATGAACGTCGATTTGTTGTCGTAGACGGCGCCGCCCAGGATCGCGAGATTGCCCGCGATCACCGGCGGAGAGGTCACCTGCCACCAACCGCGCTGCCAGTCGGGCGCGCCGGGCCACAGGTTCACCTGTCCGTTGTCGCCAAAGCTGCGGCAGAGCTGTCCGGTCTTTGCGTCGAGCGCGATCAGCCGCGCGTCGTTGGTGCCCATCAGGATGCGCTCCGGGCACTCGCCATCGGCCGCGCGCGAGGCGCCGGGCATCGCTGCCGAATGATAGGAGACGCCGCGGCACGTCAGGTGCTGCATCTCCTTGCTGGCGGTGATGTGCGGGTCGAAGCGCCAGACCTGCTTGCCCGTTTCTGCATCCAGCGCGAACACGATGTTGTGCGGCGAACAGAGATAGACGAGGCCGCCGACCTTGATCGGCGTCACCTCGTAGGTGAACTCGTCCGGGTCGCCCTCCCGCTTCAGGTCGCCGGTGTGGAATTCCCAGGCCTTCTGGAGCTTGCCGACATTGTCCGGCGTGATCTGATTGACCGGCGACCAGCGATTGCCGCGCCACGAGCGGCCATAGGCGGTCCAGTCCTGCTGCGGGACATTGCCGTATAGGCTCGCCGCCAGCGTCGCCCGTGGGCCCGGCAGCGTGCCTTCCAGGTCGTGCGGGTTCCCGAACGCGGCGACCAGCGCGACAAGCGCCGCCAGCCCGACCGCGCCGACCAGCGGCCAGGCCGGTCCCGGCCATCGCGTATTCGCCGCCAGCCTGCGAACCACCCAGGGAAGTATCAGGACGACCGCAAGGATCACCAGCAGGTCGCCGCGCGGCGCGAGCTGCCAGAAGTCGAGGCCGACTTCGGCCAGCGCCCAGACCATCGTGCCGACCAGCAGCAAGGCGTAGAGCCACAGCGCGGCGGGCCGCCGCTGCCACAGCAGCACGGCGCACGCGATCAGCACGATCCCGGCGATCAGATAATAGAGGCTGCCGCCCAGCACCGCGAGCCAGGCGCCGCCGATCCCGGTCGCCAGCCCCAGCAGCGCCACGATCGCCGCCAGAATCGCGAGCAGCAACGACCGCCTTGCCCGCGGCGTACCGTCGCCTGCCTGATGCTGCGTTTCCATGGCGTGCTCCCGATTCCTGAACGCAGATTAAACACGGCGGACGCGAAATGGTTCGCGAGCGGACGCAACGCGGCTATGCGTCGTCGCGGAACAAGCGAGAGTGTCATGGCCGAAGCCCAACCGATTTCGCAGAATCCCGACATCCGTTTCCTCGGCAAGCTGCTGGGCAACGTTATCCGCCACTATGGCGGCGACGCGCTTTACCGGCGGACCGAATATATCCGCTCCGCATCGGTCGACCGGGCGCGGGGGCTGGCCGACGCGGCCTCGATCGATCCCGGGCTCGATGCGCTCAGCCTCGACGACACGCTCGCTTTCGTGCGCGGGTTCATGCTGTTCTCGATGCTCGCCAACCTGGCGGAGGACCGGCAGGGCGTCGCTGCGGAGCCGGGAGCCGCCATTGCCGACGCCGCAGCCAGGCTGCGCGACGACGGCATCAGCGAGGAAGCGATCGCGGCGCTGCTGCAGGACGCGCTGATCGCGCCGGTGCTGACGGCGCACCCGACCGAGGTGCGGCGCAAGAGCGTGATCGACCACCGCAACCGAATTGCTGAGCTGATACATCTGCGCGATGCCGGAGCCGAGGAAACCCCCGAAGGCGAGCCGGTCGAGCTTGCGATCGAGCGGCAGATCGCCTTGCTGTGGCAGACGCGGCCGCTGCGGCGCGAACGGCTCTATGTCGCCGACGAAGTCGAGACCGCGCGCACCTATTTCCAGGACGTGTTCCTGCCGGTGCTGCCCTCGCTCTATGCGCGCTGGGAGCGGTCGCTCGGTTTCCGGCCGCCGAGCTTCGTGCGGCCCGGGTCCTGGATCGGCGGCGACCGCGACGGCAACCCGTTCGTCACAGCCGATTCGTTGCGGTTGGCGTTGTCGCGCGGGGCGGAGACGGCGATCGCGCATTATCTCGACCGGCTCCATGCGCTCGGGGCGGAGCTGTCGGTGTCCTCGACGCTGGCCGATGTCGAGCCGGCCGTGATCGCGCTGGCGGAGGCGAGCCACGACGAAGCCGCCGCCCGGATCGACGAGCCCTATCGCCGCGCGATTTCAGGCATCTATGCAAGGCTGAGCGCGACTTTCGAAGCGTTGGCGGGCCACCCACCGCCGCGGCCGACCCATATCGCCGCCGATCCCTACCAGACGCCGGAAGCGCTTGCCGCCGACCTGCGCGTGCTCGGCCGCTCGATCGGCGGCGCCGGCGGACCGCTGGCGGGGCCGGGGCCGCTCGGCCGGCTGATCCGCGCAGTCGAGACGTTCGGCTTCCACATGGCGACGCTCGACCTTCGCCAGAACAGCGCGGTGCATGAGCGCGTGGTCGGCGAGTTGCTGGCACGCGCCGGCGTCGAAGCGGATTACGCCGGGCTCGACGAACCAGGACGCGTTGCGCTGCTGCTGCGCGAGCTTCACTCGACGCGGCTGCTGTCGACGCCTTTCGCCGATTATTCGGACGAGACGAAGAGCGAGCTGGAGATCGTCCGCGCCGCGGCCGAGGCGCACCGCCGCTACGGACCGGCATCGATCCGCGCCTATATCGTGTCGATGTGCAAGTCGGTGTCCGACCTGCTCGAAATCAACATCCTGCTGAAGGAAGCCGGGCTGTTCGCGCCGGGCAAGGCGCCGGCCATCATGGCGGTGCCGCTGTTCGAGACGATCGCCGATCTGGAGGCGGCGCCGTTCATCATGCGCGACTGGTTCGGCCTGCCCGGCGTGGCCGATTGGGCGCGCGAGCGCGGCCGGCAGGAAGTGATGCTCGGCTATTCCGACAGCAACAAGGACGGCGGCTACTTGACCTCGGTCTGGTCGCTCTATCGGGGCAGCGAGGCGCTCCGCGACGTCTTTGCCGAGGCGGGCGTGGCAATGCAGCTGTTCCACGGCCGTGGCGGCGCAGTCGGCCGCGGCGGCGGTTCCTCGTTCGCGGCGATCCGCGGCCAGCCGACCGGCACCGTTCAGGGCCGGATCCGCATCACCGAGCAGGGCGAAGTGATTGCCGCCAAATACGGCACCCCGGAAAGCGCTGCGACCAATCTTGAGGCGATCGCGGCCGCGACATTGCTTGCGAGCCTCGAGCCGGCGTCGCTGTCCGGCAGCGACAAGGCGCGGTTCGAACAGGCAATGGCCGACCTGTCGCAAAGCGCCTTCAAGGCCTATCGCGCGCTGGTCTATGACACGGATGGCTTCCGCAGCTTCTTCCGCCAGATGACGCCGATCGCCGAAATCGCGACGCTGAAGATCGGATCGCGGCCGGCCAGCCGCACCAAGTCCGATGCGATCGAGGATCTGCGCGCGATTCCCTGGGTGTTCAGCTGGTCGCAGGCGCGGGTGATGCTGCCCGGCTGGTATGGCGTGGGCCATGCGCTCGCGGGCTTTAGCGACAAGGCGCTGCTGCGCGAGATGGCCGCGGCCTGGCCATTCTTCGCGCCGACCCTGGCCAATCTGGAGATGGTGCTCGCCAAGTCCGACATGGGCATTGCCGCGCGCTATGCGGAGCTGGTCGAGGACCGCGAAGCCGGGGCGGCGATCTTCGGGCGCATACGCGACGGCTGGCACCGCACGCGCGACGCGCTGCTCGACGTCACCGGCCAAAGCCGGCTGCTTGAGAAGACGCCGGGGCTGGACATCTCGATCCGGCTGCGCCTGCCCTATATCGAACCGCTCAACCTGCTGCAGATCGAGCTGCTGAAGCGGCACCGCGCGGGCGAGGCCGATCCGCGGATTGCGGAGGGGATTCAGCTGTCGATCAACGCCATCGCCACCGCGCTCCGCAACAGCGGCTGACCGCGGGCGCAGGATCGGCAGCGGGCCGGCCGGTCAATCGCGCGGTGACGCACCGGTAAGCCGTTGGAACCGCAACTTTGGTTCTGTGCATCTGCAAGCAGAAGCAGAGAACTTTCCCGACGTTATTCGAAGTATTTGAAAGACTAAAGCAATCGAGATCGTTAACTATACCGTGTCCCATGACGGGGCATGGCATGGTTTCCGCTTGCTTTACTATTTGCGCTGATTCGCTCATTCTGCCTGCGGAGTTTTCGAGTCGCCGGGACAAGGCGACCAACATCCGGACGCACCGAAACATCGGGGGGTGGTTCAATGCGCGGGCTTGTCGTGCCATTTGCGATCGCTGTCGCCAGCGTCGGGAGTGGTGCGTCTGCTGCACAGCCGACCAGCTACGTCCATCTGTTGACCGAGCGGCCGTTCGGCAGAACCAGCGCGCTCTACGACTTTACGTTCACCTCGCAACGCGACAACTTTCAGTCGGCTCTCGTCTTCTTCAACCTGAATGGCGGCGTCCGCTATGGCTGCGGCGTTCATGCGAACGCGAACTGCACGCTTCAGGCCGCCGGGCAGACGCTGACCCTGGTGGGATTGTCGAACGGCATCGAAGGCAGCTTCGCCTGGTCCGGAAATGCGGCGCTCGACAATTACCCGCTTGAGATCAGCATCGGCTTGCGGATGGAGCCCGCCGCGCTCGACGGCTTTCACAGCAGCATCCATTTGGTCAGCCCCGTTCCGGAGCCCGAGGCATGGCTGCTGATGATCGGAGGTTTCGGGCTCCTCGGAACCGCGTGCCGGGGAGGCCGTCGGAGATCGGTTCAGCGCAGCTGGCTGTCCTTGCTGCCGCGCCGGTTGATGCCGCCGCGCACGATGACGGCGTCGCGCGCCGTCTGACACGAGACGCAGGTTCGGGTCCCCGGCAGCGCAAGGCGCCGGCGCTCCGGAATCCGCTCGCCGCAATCCTCGCAATATTCGCTGCCTTCGCCCGCCGGCATCCGCGCGCGGGCGCCGAGCACGGCGTCCTTCACCGTATCGTCGATCTGATCCTGCACCGCGCCGTCAGGCGCCCAGCCGCCGGCCATTGCCGAAATCCTCCTGCCTGGGTTCGTAACGAAGATAGGGAGGGGGCGAGCGCCCGCCAACATGGACGACATCGACGATACGAACGACATCGATGACATGCACATGGATTCAGGAAAATTCCCGGCTTCGCCCGAAGCTCCGTTCGATCAGGTCTGCACAGGGTCAAAGAGCCGTTGCGTCCGCGATTCGGCAGAGCCGGATTCGTAACCGTGCGGGGGACGTGTAGGACAGGATTATCTCAGCGCCTCTTCCGAACCGAGCCGAATTTCAGTACCGGATCATGATCCGCCGGGCGAGGGCGGGAGAGATTTCGCTGACCGCGCGGAGCAGCTTCGTCGCGCCGATATTCGCTTCCGCCTGCCCGGTCTCGATGGCCTTGATGATCGCGGCGGCGCAGTCGGGCGCGGGCATTTTCCTGTGCGGGTTCTGCTCGGTCATCCGGGTCTCGACCACAGGCGGCAGCGCTTCGGTGACTGTGATCCGCGTGTTCCTCAGCTGATGGCGCAGCACCTGGGTGAAGCTGCGCAGCCCCGCCTTGGTCGCGCAATAGACCGGTCCGCCGGCGCGCGGCGCCAGCGCCAGGCCGGAGGTCACGTTGACGATCGCCGCTTCCGGCCGCTCGCGCAGCGCCGGCAGGAATGCTGCAATCAGGTGCATCGGCGCATTCAGGTTCAGGAAAATCGCGCGGTCGGTCCTGTCCAGATCAAAATCGCCGAGCAGGTCCGACGGTCCGCCCATCCCGGCATTGTTGACGAGGATATCGAGCGGGACGCCGCTCAATTCCTCGATCAGCCTGTCGCATCCGGCTTTTGTGGAGAGGTCCGCCTCGATCGCCTGGAAGCCGGCATCGCGCGCCGAGGCCAGCCGCCCGGCATCGCGCCCGCACACCGCAACGATGGCGCCGCGTTCCTTTAGCTGCTTCGCGACTTCGAGCCCGATGCCGTCGGTGCCGCCGGTGACGAGCGCGGTCTTTCCGTTGATCCTCATGATGCCCCCTTCATCATCGTTGCCGCCTCACGTGGCAGTGCCTAACTGTGACACGCCCATGTCCCGTCCGCAAAGCCCCGACCGCTTCAACGAGGAGACCGCGACCTATTCGGTCCGCGGCGCCGACGCGCCGGACCTGGAAAAGGGCGTGGCGGCGATCCGCAACGTGCTGAAGACGCTGCCGGTGCGGCCGGGCGTTTACCGGATGCACGATGCGCGCGGCGACGTGCTGTATGTGGGCAAGGCGCGCGCACTGAGGAACCGCGTCACCAACTACACCCAGGTCGCGCGGCTGTCGAAGCGGCTGCAGCGAATGGTCGCGCAGACCCGGTCGATGACGATCGTCACCACCAACAACGAGGCAGAGGCGCTGCTGCTCGAAGCGCAGCTGATCAAGCGTTACCGCCCGCCCTACAATGTGCTGCTGCGCGACGACAAAAGCTTCCCCTACATCCTGCTTCGCGCCGACCACGCCTTCCCGCGCGTCCAGAAGCATCGCGGGGCGCAGAAGGCGAAGGGCAATTATTATGGCCCGTTCGCCAGCGCGGGATCGGTGACGCGGACGCTGAACGCGCTGCAGAAACTGTTCCTGCTCCGGTCCTGCTCCGACAGCTTCTTCGCCAATCGCTCGCGGCCGTGCCTGCTCTACCAGATCAAGCGCTGCTCCGCGCCGTGCGTCGGCCGGATCGACGAGGCCGGCTATGCCGAGCTGGTCGGTGACGCCAAGGCGTTCCTGGCGGGCAAGTCGACCCAGGTGCAGGCGAAGCTGGGCGCGGCGATGCAGCAGGCGGCGGAGGCCATGGATTTCGAGCTGGCCGCCGTCTACCGCGACCGGCTGAAGGCGCTGACCTTCATCCAGGGCAGCCAGGCGATCAACGCGGAAGGCGTGGGCGACGCCGACATTTTCGCGCTGGCCTCCAAGGCCGGGACGATGGGCATCCAGGGCTTCTTCATCCGCGGCGGCCAGAATTGGGGGCACCGCAGCTTCTTTCCCGCGCACACGGAAGACCTGAGCGAAGACGAAGTGTTCGCGAGCTTCCTGATGCAATTCTACGAGGAAGTGCCGCCGCCGCGCACGATCCTGCTCGACCGCCAGCTGGCCGAGGGGCCGCTGATCGCCGAGGCGCTGGCCGAGCAGGCGAAAGGCCGGGTCACGATCTCGCAGCCCCAGCGCGGCGACCGGCGGCGGCTGATCGAGCAGGCGAAGCGCAATGCCGAGGAAGCGCTCGACCGGCGCATGGCCGAGAGCACGACCCAGGCGAAGATCCTGCGCGAACTCGCCGATCTGTTCGAGCTGGACGGGCCGCCGGACCGGATCGAGATATTCGACAACAGCCACATCATGGGCACCAATGCGCTGGGTGCAATGGTCGTCGCCGGGCCCGAGGGGTTTCGCAAGAACAGCTACCGCAAGTTCAACATCAAGCGCGCGGAAACGGCGCCGGGCGACGATTTCGCGATGATGCGCGAAGTGTTCGAACGCCGCTTCGCCCGTGCCAAGAGCGAGGACCCGGACCGCGAAGGCGGCGACTGGCCGGACCTGGTGCTGATCGACGGCGGCCGCGGCCAGCTCAACGCCGCGATGCAGACGCTGGACGAAATCGGCGTCGAGGACGTCGCGCTGGTCGGCGTGGCCAAGGGGCCGCATCATGGCCGCGAGGGGCGCGAAGTCTTCCATCTGATGGACGGGCGCGAGCTGACGCTGCCGGTCAACTCGCCGGTGCTGTTCTATCTTCAGCGGCTGCGTGACGAAGCGCACCGCTTCGCGATCGGCGCGCACCGGCAGAAGCGGGCCAAGGCGATCGGCGTCAGCTCGCTGGACGAAGTGCCGGGGATCGGCCCGGCGCGGAAGAAGGCGCTGCTGATGCATTTCGGCACGGCGAAGGCCGTGCGCTCGGCATCGCTGGAAGACCTGCGCAAAGCACCCGGCGTGAGCCGGTCGGTCGCGCAGCAGGTATATGATTTCTACCATGCGCGGTGAGGCAGCCCCCCTCCCTTTCAGGGAGGGGCCAGGGGTGGGTAAGCGGCGGAGGCGGCTCGATGCCGCCTTCGCTGCTGTCGGTGCCGCACGGAGTCTTTTTGAGCGCGCAGACGCGCGCACCCACCCCCGACCCCTCCCTGAAAGGGAGGGGAAGGCCCGCGCATGATCCTCACCACCCCGGCCATCGTTGTCGCCGTCCGCCCGCACGGCGAACATGGCGCGATCGTGCGTGCCCTCACGCCCAATGACGGGCTTCATGCCGGCTATGTTCGCGGCGGGCGGTCGCGGCGGCTGCGGCCGGTGCTGGTTCCGGGCAATCTGGTTCAGGCGGAGTTCCGCGCCCGGGTCGAGGAGCAGCTGGCCGCCGCCACGGTCGAGCTCGCCCACAGCCGCGCGCCGCTACTCAGCGAACCGCTCCCGGCGGCGGCGATCGAGTGGGTCACGGCGCTGGTGGCGGCGGCGCTGCCGGAGGGCCAGCCCTATCCGCGCCTTTATGAAGGGCTGAGCGGTCTGCTCGACGCGATCGAGCACGCCCCGAGCGCGCGCGGCTGGCTGGAGGGGCTGGTGCGGTTCGAGCAGCTGCTGCTGGCGGAACTCGGCTATGGCGAGGCGGCGGGCGACGGCCTGCGCGCAAACGGCCGCGCGCTCGAAACCCACCTGTTCGCCGGCCGCAAGATCGACGTGATGGCCGCGCGCGAGCGGCTGGTGGAGCGGCTCGATCGCCTCTACCCGTCACCCCGGGCTTGACCCGGGGTCCAGCTTCTCTTCAGTGCGCGGAAACGAAAGGGGTCGAATGCTGATTGCTGTTTTCCCGGGCGATGGAATCGGGCCCGAAGTCACCGTCGAAGCCGTGCGCGTGTTGGAAGCCCTGAACCTCGGCCTGCGCTTCGAGCAAGGCGACGTCGGCGGCGCAGCGTACAAGGCGCACGGCCATCCGTTGCCGCCGGAAACGCTCGACCTCGCCCGGCGCGCGGATGCGATCCTGTTCGGCGCGGTCGGCGATCCGGACTGCGATTCCCTCCCGCGCGAGTTGCGGCCCGAACAGGCGATCCTGGGTCTCCGCAAGGACCTCGGCCTGTTCGCCAATCTTCGCCCCGCCAGGGCGTTCCCGGAACTGGTCGGCGAATCTGCGCTGAAGCCGGAGATCGCCGGCGGCATCGACCTGATGATCGTGCGCGAGCTGACCGGCGACGTCTATTTCGGCGACCCGCGCGGCCGCCGCACGACCGAGGCAGGCCTGCGCCAGGGCTATGACATGATGCGCTATGACGAGGCCGAAGTCGCGCGGATCGCGCGCACCGGCTTCGAGACCGCGCGCAAGCGGCAGGGACGGCTCTGCTCGATCGACAAGGCGAACGTATTGGAGACGTCGCAGCTCTGGCGCGAGGTGGTGGTCGAGGTCTCGGCCGACTATCCGGATGTCCAGCTCAGCCACATGTATGTCGACAATGCCGCGATGCAGCTGGTGCTGAATCCGCAGGCATTCGACACGATCGTGACCGGCAATCTGTTCGGCGACATCCTGTCGGACCAGGCGTCGGCCTGCGTGGGCTCGATCGGGCTGCTGCCGTCGGCCGCGCTCGATGCGGCGGGCAAGGGTCTCTACGAGCCGATCCACGGCAGCGCGCCCGACATTGCCGGGCAGGGCAAGGCCAATCCGCTCGCGACGATCCTGTCGGCGGCGATGATGCTGCGTTATTCGCTGAAAGCGCCCGAAGCGGCGGAGCGGATCGAGTCGGCGGTCGCGCGGGCGCTGGCGGAGGGCGCGCGGACGGCCGATCTGGGCGGAACGCTTTCGACGCGCGCGATGGGCGATCGGGTGCTCGCTTGCTTATGAAGTCGCTCGAAATCGCGGTCGTGATCCCGACCTTCAACGAGGCGGGAAACGTCGCGGAACTGGTGCGCCGGCTCGACGTCGCTCTGGCCGGCCGCGCCTGGGAAGCCGTGTTCGTCGACGATGAAAGTCCCGACGGCACCGCACGGATCCTCCGCGACCTGGCCCGGCAGGACCGGCGCATCCGCGTGATCGAGCGGATCGGCCGGCGCGGACTCTCTTCGGCCTGCATCGAGGGGATGCTGGCGACCGGCGCGCCGCTGATCGCGGTGATGGACGCCGATCTGCAGCATGATCCGAACGTGCTGACCCGGCTGGAGGCAGCGCTCGCCGCCGATCCGGACATCGACCTGGCGATCGCCTCCCGCTTCACGGAGGGCGGCGGCACCGGAGACTGGGAGCGCGATCGCGTCGCCAAATCGGAAACCGCCAGCCGGATCGCGCAATTGGTGCTGAAGGCGGACCTGACCGATCCCATGAGCGGCTTCTTCATGATCCGCGCCGATCGTTTCCGCGAGCTGGCGCCGAACCTGTCCGGCATCGGCTTCAAGATCCTGCTCGACCTGCTGACCGCCGCCCGGCGTCCGCTGACCTTTGCCGAGGTCCCCCTGCAATTCCATCGGCGCGAGATCGGCGAGTCGAAGCTCGATCATGTCGTCGCGCTCGAATTCCTGCTCGCGCTCTACGACCGGGTGTTCGGGCGCTACATACCGACGCGCTTTGCGATGTTCGCGGTGATCGGCGGGATCGGCGTCATCGTGCACATGTGCCTGCTGGGGCTGACCTACGGCCTCGCCGGATTCGCCTTCCTGCCGGCGCAGGCGCTCGCGACGCTGGGCGCAATGACGTTCAACTTCTTCCTCAACAACACGCTGACCTATCGCGACCGCCGCCTGCACGGAACGCGCGCGCTGGTCCGCGGCTGGCTGAGCTTCTGCGCGGTCTGCTCGGTCGGCGCGCTGGCGAACGTCGGGGTCGCCGCTTTCCTGTTCGAGGAACGCTACGCCTACGCCACCGTCTCGGCGCTGGCCGGCATCCTGGTCGCGGCAGTCTGGAACTACGCGCTGTCGTCGCGCTTCACCTGGGGCCGCTACTAAGGCCAGGTCGACAGCCACATCCAATGCTCGAACGCGCGGTCGTTCGGCAGCGGGGCGGCGGAGATGATCGGGTAGAAATAGACGAACAGGCCGAAGCTCAGCACCATAAACGCGGCGGGCAGCCAGCGGTCCTCGCGCCGGTAATTGTGGTGGAACGCCGCCGCGAGCAGCAGCGTCAGGAACAGGCCGGGGAAATAATAATAGTAATAGAAGCCGATCTTCTTCGGGATCAGGATCCAGATTCCCTGGGCGAAGATGTAGAGGCCGGCCGGCACCAGCAGCGCGGTCTTGCGCGCCTTCAGCCCGTCCCACAGGCAGGCGGCGAGGGCGACCAGCCCGCCCCACATGATCGCCGGATTGCCGACCAGCAGCACGCCGCGCTGCACGCCCTCGACCGGCTCGTACAGATACCAGATCGGGCGTGTGATCAGCGGCCATTGCCACGGCGTGCTCTGGTACGTGTGGTGCGCCAGCGGCTGCGTCTGCAGATCGTACATGTGCGCCTGCCAGGCGAAGAGCCGGTCGAGCTTCAGCGGGTCGGTGGCGTAGAACAGCGCCGGCGCGAAGGTCGCGAAATAGGCGAGCACGGCGGCGAGCCCGAACGTCGCGCCGGCGCGCAACCATTGTCCGCGCCAGCCCCACAGCACCGCGAGTCCCAACGGCGCTACGAACGGCAGCGTGCTCCATTTGCACCCGGCCGCCAGCCCCGTGCAGATGCCGGCGCCGATCAGCCAGCGCCGCGTGCCGCCATAGCCCCAGGCCAGGATTGCGATCGCCGCAAACAGGAACGCGCCCGCAAACACGTCCAGCGTGGCGATCCGGGCCTGGACGAACAGCATCTGGTTCAGGATCGCGAGCAAGGCGGCCGTGGCGGCCGTCCGCACTTCGCCCGACAGTCTCAGCGCAATGGCGTAGATCGCCAGCACCGTGCCGGTGCCCGCAACCGTGCTGAGCGCCCGCCAGCCGGCGGAGTTGTCGCCGAACAACGCCGTCGACAGCCCGATCAGCCATTTCGCAAGCAGCGGATGCTCCTCGTTCGTGGGCTGGATCATATCGAACACGGCGCGGCCGGCCGGGACGTAATAGATTTCGTCGAACATCAGCTTGGTCGGCTGGCTCAGATGCACCGCGAACAGCAGCTCCGCGAGCAGCGCGAGCAGCACCGCCATCTGGACCGGGCTAAAGCGATCCAGCCATGCCACCCAAGATTTCATATTGCCCCCGCGCGGTTGACGCTTCGCACCCGTAGCCTGCAAAGCGTCCGTCATGAAGAGGCGCACGGGACAGGATCGCAGCATTACCGCCAAATGGCGGCCGGCCACTCTGGGCGTGCGGGGCGGAACCGCACGGTCGGAGTTCGGCGAGACGTCGGAAGCGATCTTCATGACGTCGGGCTATGCCTATGATTCGGCCGGCCAGGCGGCAGCGCGCTTCACCGGCGAGCAGCAGGGCATGACCTACAGCCGGCTGCAGAACCCGACGGTCGAGATGCTGGAGCACCGCATTGCGCTGCTGGAAGGCGCGGAGGCGGCGCGCTCGATGGCGAGCGGCATGGCGGCGATGACCGCGGCGTTGCTGTGCCAGCTCTCCGCGGGCGACCATCTGGTCGGTGCGCGGACGATGTTCGGTTCGTGCCGGTGGCTGACCGACAGCCTGCTGCCGCGCTTCGGCATCGAGACGACGATCGTCGATGCCTCTGACACCGACGGCTGGGAACGCGCGATCCGGCCCAACACCAAAGTATTCTTCTTCGAAACGCCCGCCAACCCGACGCTCGAAATCGTCGACCTCGCCGCGGTTTGCGGGATCGCCAAGGCGCACGGCATCACGACCGTCGCCGACAATGCGTTCGCGACCGCGGCGTTGCAGCGGCCGATGGCGTTCGGCGCCGACGTCGTCGCCTATTCCGCGACCAAGCTGATGGACGGGCAGGGCAGGGTGCTGGCGGGGGCCGTCTGCGGGACGGAAGCGTTCGTGAACGACGTGCTGCTGCCGTTCGTGCGCAACACCGGGCCGACTTTGTCGCCGTTCAATGCCTGGGTGGTCCTGAAAGGGCTGGAGACGCTCGATATCCGCGCGGAGCGCCAGTGCCGCAACGCGCTGCAGGTCGCGCAATTCCTCGAAGGCCGCGTGCCGCGCGTGCTGTATCCCGGCCTGGCGAGCCATCCGCAGCACGATCTGGCGATGCGCCAGATGTCTGCCGGGGGCACGATCCTGTCCTTCTACGTTCGCGACCGCGCGCAGGCGCATGCGCTGCTCGACGGGCTCGAGCTGATCGACATTTCGAACAACATCGGTGACTCGCGGTCGCTGATGACGCACCCTTCGTCGACCACCCATATGGGCGTCAGCGAGGAGGTGCGCGATTCGATGGGCATCACCGAAGGCATGCTGCGGCTGAACGTCGGGCTGGAGGATCCCGCCGACCTGGTCGACGATCTCGACCGCGCCCTCCGGGCGGCGGGGTTGTGAAGGCGCTGTTCCCTCATGCGCTGACGACGCGCGGCGTCACCGTGCGCGTGTCGGTCAGCTACCTCCCTGAACAATCGGACCCGGAGAAAGGCCGCTGGTTCTGGGCCTATCATATCCGCATCGAGAACGAAGGCCGGATGACGGTGCAGTTGCTGACCCGCCACTGGATCATCAATGACGGCCGAGGCGCGCGCCACGAAGTGCAGGGCGAAGGCGTCGTCGGCGAGCAGCCGGTGATCGCGCCGGGCGAATCGTACGACTATGTCTCCGGTTGTCCGCTCGCCACGCCGACCGGGCAGATGCGCGGCAGCTATCGGATGATCGGCGAGGATGGATCGATGTTCGACATCGCCATTCCCCGCTTTCCGCTGGTTGCGCCGGCCGTGCAGGCATGAAGCGCACTCACCTGCCGCTGAACGGGCTACGCGTGCTCGACGCCGCCGCGCGGCATCTTTCGTTCACCCGCGCCGCCGACGAGCTTGCAGTCACGCCGGCTGCGGTCGGCCAGCAGATCCGCGCGCTCGAGGATACGCTGGGCGTCGTGCTGTTCCGCCGGACCGCGCGCGGGCTGGAGCTGACGCCGGAAGGCGAGGGGGGGCTCGAAGCGCTGCGCCAGGGCTTCCTGTGTTTCGAGGACGCGGTGCGGGCGATGCAGTCCGGCCAGTCGTCGAAAGTGCTCACGATCGCGGCGCCGCGCGATCTGACAGCGCGCTGGCTGGCCGGGCGGCTCGCCGCGATCGTCGGGGACGATGCGGAGCTGCGCTTCCACCTGATCGCCGCCGACGAGCCGATCGATTTCACCGAAGCGAATCTCGACCTCGCGATTCGCCTGATGGTCGACAAGGGCGAGCATGAAGGCGTGCGAGTCGGCGGCACGCATTTCTGCAAGGTTGCCGGGCCGGCGGGAGAAAGCGAGCGCTGGATCGCCTGGCCCGGCCATGCCGCGCCGGATGCGGTGATCCGCGTTGCCGATGCCGGCCTTGCGATCGACGCCGCCGCACGCGGATTGGGCCGGGCCTTGGTGCCGGAATTGCTGGTCCGGGGCGATCTCGAATCGGGCACATTGCGCAATGTCGGCGAGCCGGTCGACCAGGGACTCGGCTATTGGCTGTTCGCGCCGACTCCGCAGTGGCGGCAGGCCAAGGTGAAACACCTGGTCGAGCAGCTCGTCGCCTGAGTTCCGGCGCGGAAGCGTGCCAAATCGGGAACCGTGAACGCGTTATTAACCGCTTTGCGTCCCGCCGATTTGCGGATATAGTAGTTCCCGCAAAGAAGCCCGTCAGGGGACGATGGAGTTGCACGAGTAGGCGCTATTCAGAAGGGGGAATGCCCATGAAGAAACTGGCTTTGTTTGCGGCGACGGCGGCGGCTTTGGCTGCATTCCCGGCACAGGCCGCACAAGTTTTTCCGGGTGACGGCATTGGCGGTCCGGGCGCGACCATTGACCTGTTCGATGGCATGACGCGCGGCACGTTGCTCGCCTACAGCGAGACGACGGGCACCGCGCTCACCTTCGCGGCCACGTTCCGCTCGGCTGTGTACCGCAATACCGGCGGCACGCTCGACTTCTACTATCAGGTGGTTCGCAACGGCCCGGGCTCGACCGGCAGCAATGCCATCCAGTCGTTCACCGCGGCGAATTTCGATGGTTTCGACACCTTCGCGTTCCGCGACGGGTCGGACTTCGACGGGGCCGGCGGCTTCTCGGCAGCGGGCAATCCCGGCACGTTCACATCGACGGCGAATCGCAGCTTCAGTGGCGATGTGGTCGGCGTCAATTTCGGATCCAACAACCTGCAGGATACCGAAAACAGCACGACCTACATTTTCCGCACCAGCGCGTTCTCGTTCACGTCCGGCACGTTCGGCGTGATCGACGGCTCGACGCTGCAGGGCCCGACCTTCGCACCGACGGTGCCGGAGCCGGCGACCTGGGCGATGATGCTGGGCGGCTTCGCGCTGGCCGGCATCGCGACTCGGCGCAGCCGCCGTCCGCGGCAGGCGCTCGCCTGAACATTTCCCGCGTCGGGAATACGGAAAGGGCGGCTTCGGCCGCCCTTTTTGTTGGCACGGAGCTGGCGCGCCGGTGACGCCGCGATTGTTTCGGGCCTGTGCCATATCGGGATTGGTTAACGCGGATTTAGGACTTTTCGTCGCCGGGTCGGGCGGCTACTGAGCCGTCACCCAGAACAGAAGCCGGGGTTCTCCGGCTCCGTGATTGCTTAGCGTAAGGGGGTAGTACGATGAAGAAGTTGTTGCTTTGCGCCGCCGCTCTGGTGGCAATGCCCGCTCAGGCCACCGTGCTGCTGCCGGGCGCACAGACCCAGCCGTTCTCGCCGTTTGATTTCAACACGCAGGGCACCCGCATCGCGTTCAGCGAAGTCCAGGGCCAGGCGCTGACCTTTGCCGGCATCTTCCGTTCGGCGGTGTATCGCAACACGGACGGCAAGCTCGACTTCTATTATCAGGTCGAGCGCACCGGTCCGGGCTCGAACGCGACCGGCAACGATCACGAGATCACCAAGTTCACCGTCGCCGCCTATAATGGCTGGCTGGTCGATGCGCTGGTGAGCGCGGGCGATCCGGACGGGGCAGGCGGCTTCAAGGCGGTCAACAACCCCGGCGGTTCGACGACGGCCGCGAACCGCGGCTTCGACGGCACTGTCGTCGAGGTCAATTTCCAGGGCATCGGCCCGAATGGCCTGATCGGGACCGAGAACAGCGCGACCTATATCCTGCGCACCAACGCCTTTTCCTTCCAGTCGGGCACGTTCGGCGTGCTTGACGGTTCGTCGCTGCAGGGCATCACCTTCGCGCCGACGGTGCCGGAACCGGCGACCTGGGCGATGATGCTGGCGGGCTTCGGTCTGATCGGCGGTGTCGCACGGCGCAACAACCGGGTGCGCAGCGTCCTCGCCTGAGGATTTGCGATCGGCAAACGGAAAGGGCGGCTTCGGCCGCCCTTTTTTTGTTGCCAACGACTTCAGAGGCGTCAGGCTGCGATTGATATTCAAAGTCATCCGGCCTTGAGCAGAGATCCCGCTTCTTCCATTCGGCAAAGAGGAGCGAGACCCCGGATCGAGTCCGGGGTGACGATCCTGGGCCGGACTTGAATCCTACGCCCAGCCCCAAGGGCGCTCCCGAAACCATTTTGTGACGACATATTTCTGTCCTGCACGAACCTTCATCGCATGGTGGATCGTCGACGGATTGGGGCTGCCGTCCGGCCGGCGATTGTTCCAGGCGAGCAGCTTGCCGGTTTCGGGCTGCACCATCTTGTCGATCGCCTTGAACCGGGTTGCGCCGCCTGCCTCCACGTCGTTCAGATAGATCATCACCGTCCATGTGCGCTGGCCGGCGACACCGGTGTATTTTTCGTAGTCCACGCTCTGCGGCTCGAAATAATCGGTGTGCGCCTTGAACTCCTGGCCGACTTCATAGCGCTGGCCCTGCATCGGTTCGCCATAGGCAAGGTCGAGACGGGAAAAGGCGGCGATCTTCTCGTCCAGAGCGCGCACGACCGGATCGCTGCCGTCCAGATCGCAGGTCTCGCTGGTCCGGAATGCTGCGTCGCCATTGTAGTTGGCGACGGTCGAGGGGCGGCGGTTGCGGTCGATCCGGTCGATCACGGCGGCGCACTCTTCAGGACTCAGGAAGCGGCGATTGACGAACAGGCTCAGCTTCGGGTTCGGCACCCGCTGGATGCCGGGTTGGGCCATCATGCTGTCGATGACCATCTGGTCGAAGGGATTGTCCATGCGCCTCGTGGCCTCTTATAACGCGTGCCAAGTGCGATGCTTAAGGACCGCGCGTCAAGCGTGACTCCGTGACCTAAAACTGTCATCAAATCGTCCCAGAGCGTCGTTCGCACCCGAGCAATCGGGGCGGGGGGAGAGTGAATGCGTCTCGCGATCAGTCCGCGCCTTTCGCCCGTCCTCCGGCACCTGCCGAGCTCCAGCCTGCTGAGTCTGACCGAACTGGCGCTGCTCGCACTACTGGCGGTGCAGTGCGGACGGCTGTTCTGGGCGTTGGCGACGCCGATCGGTCCGCTCGGCGACTGGAGGCCGGCGGCCGGCCCCGCTGCGGAGCGCGGACGCGCGGTGCTGGCGAGCGGATTCGATCCGTTCTTCCGCTTGGCCGGCGGGGCCGGCGCATCGGTCGTCACCTCGCTGCAGCTGAAACTGTTCGGCGTCCGCGTCGATGAAGCGACGGGGCGCGGCGCGGCGATCATCGCCGGGCCTGACAATGTCCAGACCAGCTATTCGGTCGGCGACGCGATCCAGCCTGGCGTGATCCTCAAATCGGTGGGCTATGACAGCGTCACCATCGCGCACGACGGCAGGGACGAGACGCTCTATCTCGATCAATCCGGCGCTGCGCCGGTCGTCGCGCCGGCGGTCCCGGCGCCGGCCAGCATTGCCCTACTGAGCGCGCCGGCCGCCGAAACATCTGCTCCCGGCGCGGTGACGCTGTCGCAGCTGCGCATGGGGCTGACCGTGACGCCGCGGCAGGCGGGCGGACGCATGACCGGATTGGTGCCCCGCGGCGATCCGTCCCTGCTCGCCCGGCTGGGCCTGCAGCCGGGCGACATCATCGTTCAGGTCTCGGGCCGTCCGGTCGGCAGCCCCGACGACCTGCAGCGCGCCGCCGCCGGTCTGGCCAATGGCGGCAATCTTTCGATCGGCGTCGAGCGGGGGGCGCAGATCGTCCCGCTCGCGATCAGTATTTCGGGACAATGATGCGTCAATTTCTGATCCCCACCATCGTGCTTGCCGTCGCAGGCCCGGCCGCAGCGCAATACAGCCTGAACGTCCGCGATGCGGATATCCGCGCCTTCATCCAGGACGCGGCGAAAGTGACGGGCCGCACCTTCATCATCGACCAGCGGGTGCAGGGGAAAGTCTCGGTCGTCACCGACCGTCCACTCAGCCGCTCCGAATATTTCGAGGTGTTCCTGTCGACGCTGCGCGCCAACGGACTGGTCGCCGTGCCGGCACCGGGCGGGGCGCTGCGCGTCCAGCCGCTCGAGGGCGCCGCGACGCAGCCGAGCCGGGTCGGCACCCCAGGCGCGTCGAATGCGCTGGTGACGGAGATCTTCCGCCTACGATCGATTGACGCGCCGAGCGCGGTGGAGACGATCCGGCCTTTGGTCAGCCCGCAGGGATCGGTGACCGCGAACCGCGCCGGCAATTCGCTGGTGGTGGTCGATTTCGGCGACAATGTCCGCCGCGTCCGCGAAGTGCTGCGCCGGATCGACCAGGACAGCGCCGCGACGACGTTGGTGCCGCTGAAGAATGCCGGCGCGCGCGAAGTCGCCCAGTCGCTCGGCCAGCTGGTCGGCGGCGCGCCCGGCGCGCAGAACGCACCCGGCCCGGCGACGATCGTCGCGGTCGACAGCTCCAACTCGATCGTGCTCCGCGGCGATCCGGGTACCGTATCGCGTCTGGCCGCGATTGCGCGCGACCTCGATCAGCGGGCTGCCAACGGCACCGAGGTCCGCGTCTACTGGCTCCAGAACGCCGATGCCGAGCTGCTGCTGCCCGTGCTGCAGCAACTGACCGGCCAGCCGGTGACGCAGCCTGCCGCGCCGCGCGGCCTGACGCCGGTCAATCCGCGCGGCGGGCGGATGGGGGCGAACACGGTCACGGAAGCGCCGATCGTCAACGCGCCTGAGCCGGTTGCGGCCTCCGCCCCCGCACCTGCGACAGGCGAAAGCATCATCGGCCGCAACCAGGCGATCGTCACGCGCTTCGAGGGCGCCAATGCGATCATCATCGCCGCCAACCCCGAGACGCAGCGCACGCTGGGCGAAGTGATCCGCCAGCTCGACGTGCGCCGCGACCAGGTGCTGGTCGAGGCGATCATCGTCGAGATTTCGGACAGCCTCGCAAAGCGGCTGGGGGTGCAGTTCCTGCTCGGCGGCAAGCCCGGCAGCGACATTCCGTTCGCGGTCACCAATTACTCAAATGCGCAGCCCAACATCCTGACGATCGCCGGTGCGGTCGGCGCGCGCGAGCTCGACCGGCAGACGACCGTCACCAACGGCAACATCACGACCACCAGCACCAGCAGCCCCGCGTCCGAGCAACTGGCGCAGGCGGCGGTGAACTCGATCCTGAACGCGACCGGCGGCATCGGCGGCTTCGCGACCAATATCGGGCGCGACGGCGTCTTCGGCGCGATCATCAACGCGGTGCGGTCCGACAGCACGTCCAACATTCTGTCGACGCCGTCGATCATGACCCTCGACAATCAGGAAGCGCGCATCCTGGTCGGACAGGAAATCCCGATCACCACCGGCCAGGCGCTGTCGAACAATTTCGACAACGCCTTCCGCACGGTGCAGCGCGAGAATGTCGGCATCCAGCTGCAGGTGCGACCGCAGATCAACGAGGGCGGCGCGATCAAGCTGGCACTGCGGCAGGAGGTGAGCTCGATCGCTGGCCCGGTCTCCAACGATAACAGCGAGCTGATCCTCAACAAGCGCGAGATCGAGACGACGGTAACCGTCGACAATGGCGAGATCATCGCACTGGGCGGCCTGCTCGACGATAATGAGCGGCGCACGTTGGAGAAGATTCCGTTTCTGAGCGACATTCCGCTGCTCGGAGAATTGTTCAAGTCCCGGTCCAAGTCGCGGCAGAAGACCAACCTGATGGTGTTCATCCGCCCGACCATCCTGCGCTCCGCCGCCGATGCGCGTGCGCTGGCCGAGCGCCGCTACGGCTATGTGCGCGAGCGTCAATTGCTGCAGCGGCCGGACCAGGAGCCGAGCATCGACGAGCTGGTGCGCGAATATATGGGCGCGGTGCCGCCGGTGCCTCCCGTCGCGCTCCCCGGCAGCACGCCGCCGCCGCTCGCCCCGCCGCAGGTGATCACGCCCGAGGTGCACAGCTCGACGACGACGGTCCAGCCGGTACCGCCGCCGCCACGCGAGCCGAAGAAATGAGCGAGCTCCATAGTGTCCCGCCGGAGCACAGCGGTAGTGCGATCCCGATCGTCACCGTACCCTATACCTTCGCGCGCAAGTTCGGCGTGGTGCTGCTGGAGCCCGACGGCGATCGTTTCCGCGTCGCGCTCCGCGAAGGCAGCGATCCGCGCGCGCTGCTCGAGGTCCGGCGCCATCTGGGCCAGGCAATGGCCGTCGAGCCCGTATCGACCGATGCGTTCGACAAGCTGCTGTCGGACCGCTACGCGTTCGGCGGCGAAGCGGCGGCGGCCGCGGCCGGCTCGCTCGGCCTCGGCGACGATCTGGCGCTGATCGCGGGTGACCTGCCGACCGCCGACGATCTGCTCGACTCGTCGGACGACGCGCCCGCGATCCGGCTGATCAACGGCGTCATTGCCGACGCGGTGCGGCAGGGCGTGTCGGATATCCATGTCGAGCCGTATGAGTCCGGCCTGATCGTCCGGATGCGGATCGATGGGGTGCTGCGCGAGACGCTCCGCATGCCCGCGCACGTGGCACCCGTGCTGGTCAGCCGCATCAAGGTGATGGCGCGGCTCGATATCGCCGAACGCCGCGTGCCGCAGGACGGCCGCATTTCGCTGATGCTCGGCGGCAAGCTCCTCGACGTGCGCGTCTCGACCTTGCCCAGCCGCGCCGGCGAGCGGGTGGTACTGCGCATCCTCGACAAGGAGAATGCCGGTTTCGACCTCGCCGCACTCGGCCTGTCGCAGACGGCGGAGGCTGTGCTGCACGATGCGCTTGCGGAGCCGAACGGCATCATCCTCGTCACCGGGCCGACCGGCTCCGGCAAGACGACCACGCTCTATTCCAGTCTCCGCCTGCTGAACGACGGCGCGCGCAACATCCTGACCGTCGAGGACCCGGTCGAATATGCGATCGACGGCGTCGGCCAGACCCAGGTCAATCCGAAGGTCGGGCTGACCTTCGCGGCCGGGCTGCGCGCGATCCTGCGCCAGGACCCGGACGTGGTGATGGTCGGCGAGATCCGCGACCGCGAGACCGCTGAGATCGCGGTGCAGGCGTCGCTGACCGGTCATCTGGTGCTCTCGACCGTCCACACCAACGACGCGGTGGGTGCGATCACCCGGATGCGCGACATGAAGGTCGAGCCGTTCCTGCTCGCCTCGACGCTGCGCGCGGTGATCGCCCAGCGGCTGGTGCGGCGGCTCTGCCCCGAATGCCGGCGACCGGAGCCGGCGAGCGAGCAGGCGGCGCGGCTGCTGGGACTTCAGCCGGGCGCGACGGTCTATGAGCCCGGCGGCTGCGACGCCTGCGGCCAGACCGGGTTCCGCGGCCGCGTCGGCGTATTCGAGGCGGTGCGGATCGACGACACGATTCGCGGCCTGATCAACGAAGGCGGCGACGAAACCGCGATCGCCCGCCACGCTTTCGCCCGTGCTCCCAGCCTCGCCGCTGCGGCGCGCGCGCTGGTTTCGGAAGGGCTGACCACGCCCGAGGAAGCGGTCCGCATCACGCGCCGGGAGCAGGTCGATGCGTAATCGGCACAGTCCAAACCCGCTCGTCCCGAGCGTAGTCGAGTGGCGCTTCCCGGATTTGGTGCCAGCGCCCCTCGACTACGCTCGGGACGAGCGAACTCTGCTAGACTCCAGCCATGCCTGACTTCGACTATCTCGCGATCGACACGCGAGGCGGTGAGCGGCGTGGCAGCGTGGTCGCTCCTTCGATCGAGGCGGCGCGCGCGCGGCTCGACACGCGCAAACTCTACGTCGTCAGGATCGAACCGGGATCGGGTGCCCCCAAACCCTCGCGGTCGCTGCTGACCTTCGGCCGAGCCAAGCTGACCGCGAAGGAGCTGACGCTGTTCACGCGCCAGCTCGCGACCCTCGTGCAGGTCAGCCCGTTGGAGGAAGCGCTTCGCACCATCTCGCGCCAGACCGAGAAGCCGCACGTGCGCGCGATCACCGGCGCGGTGCATGCGGGCGTGCTCGAAGGCCGCCGCATGTCCGAGGCGATGGCGCGCGAGCCGAAGAGTTTCCCCGCTCTGTACCGTGCGATGGTGAGTGCCGGCGAAAGCTCGGGCACGCTGCCGACCATTCTGGAGCGCCTCGCCGACCTGCTCGAACGCCAGGCGCAGGTGCGCGCCAAGGTGCTGACCGCGATGGCCTATCCGGCCGTGCTGGCGCTGGTCGCGCTGTTCGTGGTCGCCGCGCTGATGATGTTCGTCGTGCCCAAGGTCGTCGAGCAATTCGAAACAGTCGGCCAGCAATTGCCGCTGCTGACTCGCATCGTAATCGGCGTCTCCGGCCTCCTCGTCCATTGGTGGTGGGCGATGCTCCTCGCCGCGGTGATTGTTGGGGCCGTCGCCTGGCGCGCGCTGGAGGATCCGAAGACGCGGCTGCGCTTCGACGCCTGGCTGCTGCGCTGGCCGTTGATCGGGCGGCTCATCCGCGACCTCCACGCCGCTCGCATGGCCCGGACGCTGGCGACGATGGTCTCGTCCCGCCTGCCGTTGCTCGAAGGCGTGGCGCTGACCACGGCCACGATCCGCAACCGGGCGCTCAGGTCGGCATCCGAGGAAATCGTCGAGGCGATCCGCGGCGGCGGCAGCCTTTCCGCCGCCCTCCGCCGCGCCGGCGTGTTCCCGCCGTTGCTCGTCTATCTGGCGGCCAGCGGCGAAGCCTCGGGCCGGCTCGACACAATGCTGGAGCGCGCCGCGGACTATCTGGAGCGGGAGTTCGACAGCTTCACGGCCGCCGCCTTGTCGCTGCTCGAACCGGCGATCATCGTCGTGATGGGCGGCCTGGTCGCGACGATCGTGCTTTCAATCCTCCTTCCCATCCTTCAGCTCGAAACACTGGCAGGCGCGTGATGACCCGAAACATTTTCCTAAATATTCCCCTCCCTGGAAGGGAGGGGTTAGGGGTGGGTAGCGAGCGCAGCGAGCACGCCTCAGAGGACGGTGTTTCGCTCGGCCTTCGGCCGACACCCACCCCCAACTCCTCCCTTTCAGGGAGGGGGGAGCAGGGCTTCACCCTTGTCGAGCTGATGGTGGTGATCGTGATCCTCGGCCTGCTGGCGACGATCGTCGCGATCAACGTGCTGCCGGCGCTCGGCAAGGGCAATGCCGCCAAGGCGAAAGCCGATATCGCCACGCTCGAACAGGCGCTGGAGATGTACCGGCTCGACAATCTTACGTACCCGTCCAGCACCGAGGGCCTGCAGGCGCTGGTCGCGGCCCCGCCGGGCGCCGCCCAGCCGCAGCGCTATCGCCAGGGCGGCTATATCAAGCGCTTGCCCGACGACCCCTGGGGCCATCCGTACCGCTACATCTACCCCGGCCAGCACGGCGCGTTCGACGTCTTCTCCTACGGCGCCGACGACAAGCAAGGCGGCGAGGGCGAAAATGCCGATATCGGCAATTGGCAGTAGACGTCTGTTCTCCTGCGCAAGCAGGAGCCCATGGGCCCCTGCTTCCGCAGGGCCACTTTCGCGTTCGCGCGAAAGTGGCTTCACGCTGATCGAGCTGATGATCGTGCTCGCGATCATGGGCCTGGTCGCGGCGGGCGTGATCATGGCGATTCCCGATCCGCGCGGGCGCTTGTCGCACGAGGCGGAACGGTTCGCCGCCCGCACCGTGGCGGCGCGGGATCTGGCGATCCTGGAAGGGCGGCCGGTCGCGGTGCGCGTGACGGCGCAAGGCTATGCGTTCGACCGGCGTCAGCGCGGCGAATGGTCCCCGATTCCCGACGGCGAATTCCGTTCCCGGCCCTGGAGCCACGGCACCGCGGCGCTGGTGGGGCAGGGCGGCACGATCCGCACGGCCTTTGATGCGACCGGCCAACCGAGTGCGCCTGCCACGATCACGCTCACACGCAATGGCGAGCAGGCTCGCGTCGCGATCTCCGCGGACGGAGGCGTCCGTGTCGGCACATAGCCTGCAACCCCGCTCGTCCCGAGCGAAGTCGAGGGGCTACTGCGCCGAGTCCGAAAAGCGCCCCTCGACTTCGCGCGGGACGAGCGGACTTGAGAACGGCTTCACCCTTTTGGAAATGCTGGTCGCCCTGGCCGTTTTCAGCCTGGCGGCGCTCGCACTGCTGCGCCTCGAAGGCGCCACCGTCCGCCAGACCGGCGAGCTCGACGAGCGCATGCTGGCGCAGCTTGTCGCCCGCAACCTCGCGGTCGAGACGCTGACCGACCCCGCCGCGCCGCCGATCGGCACGAGCGCGGGCGAGGCGGTCAACGGCGGCCGCCGCTGGCGCTGGTCGCGCGTGACCAGCCGCACGCCCGACGATCAGCTTGTCCGCGTCGACATCAGCGTCGCGACCAGCCGCGCGCCGTCCACGCTGACAATCGTCAGGCCCGCGACATGAGCCGCAATGGCTTCACCCTCCTCGAAATGCTCGTCGCGCTGCTGATCTTCGGCATGATCGCAGCCGCCGGCGTCGGCCTGCTGCGCTTCAGCGTCGACGCGCAGGCAGCGACCAGGACGCGGCTGCAGGCGATCGCGTCCGAGCGCCGGGTCGTGGCGCTGATCGCGTCCGACACGGCCCAGGCGGTGCCGCGTATCACGCGCAATCCGGCCGGCGATCCGGTCCAGGCGTTCGACGGCGGCCCCGGCGGCTTTACCCTGGTGCGTGCTGGGCTCGATGCGCTGGATGATATGAGCCGGCCGTCCCTGCAGAAAATCGCCTATTCGGTGGAAGGCGGCGGGGTGACCCGCCAGACCTGGCCGATGCTCGACGGCGCCGAGCCCGGCCCGCCGGCCACGCTGGTCGATCACGTCGCATCGGTGACGCTGCGCTATCGCTCGCAGGATGGCTGGCGCGACGTCTGGGACCCGATCCGCCCCGACCTGCTGCCGCGCGCGATCGAGATGATCGTGCGGCCGGTGCGGGGTCCGGAAATGCGCTACCTCTTCCTGGTGGGAGCAGGAGCGTGAGGCCGGGCGAACGCGGCGCGGCGCTGCTGACGGTGCTGATGCTCGTATCGGTGATGGCGGTGCTGTCGGCCTCTGCGCTCGAACGGCTGCGGCTGTCCACGCGCATCGCCGCCAATGCAGGCGCGATCGATCAGGCGCGCGCCTATGCGCTGGCTGCCGAAGATATCGCCGCAAACCGGATCACGACTTTGGTCCAGGCCGATCCTGCGCGTACGCCCGCGGGCTGGGTCGGGCGCGAGACGAGCCTGCCGCTGCCCGGCGGCGTCGCCAGCGTCGTCGTCCACGACGGCGGCAACTGCTTCAACCTGAACAGCGTCGTGACCGGCCAGCCGGGGCAGCGGCTGATGGCCCGGCCCGCCGGCATCGCCCAGTTCGAGGCGCTGATGCAGATACTGGAGATCGGTGAAGGCGAGGCGATCCGCGTGGCGGCCTCGCTCGCCGACTGGATCGACAGCGACGGCTTTCCCCTGCCGCAGGGCGCGGAAGACGCCGCCTATGCCGGCGGCCCGACGCCTTACAAGACGGCCAACACGCTGATCGCCGACCCGAGCGAGCTGCGCGCGGTTGCGGGCGTCACGCCGGCCATCTACGAACGGCTGAAGCCTTGGATCTGCGCGCTTCCCTCCACCGACCTGTCGCCGATCAACGTCAACACGCTCACGCCGGAGCAGGCCCCGCTTCTCGCCATGCTGCTGCCCGACAAGCTCTCGCCGGATCGCGCCCGGGCGCTGCTGATCGGCCGTCCCGCCGGCGGCTATGAAAGCGGCTATGCCTTCTGGCGCACCTCTTCGCTGGCCGGCATCGCGCCGGGCGGCGATGTCGAGGCGCAGACCGGCGTGCGCACGCGCTGGTTCGCGCTCGACCTGCACGTCGCGCTCGGCGACAGCGAAGTCGACGAAACTGCGCTGATCGACGCGACCGTGCTGCCGGCGCGGCTGGTCCGGCGGAGCTGGGGCGGATGAGCACGCTGATCCTTTTCATTGCCCCCGACGACCGGCTCGACAGCTGGTGGATCGCGGACGACGGCGCAGTGACGGCGCGAGGCGACGCCGAGGCGCCGCTGCCGTCCGTGCTGCCGGAGCGGGTGGTCGCGGTCGCGCCGGCCGGGGCGATGACGATTCATGTCGCCGAGCTCGGCGCGCTCGCGACGGCCCAGGCACGGGCGGCGGCACGTCTGCTGGCGACGGAAACCAGCGTCGCCCCGATCGAGACCCAGCACGTCGCGGTCGGAGAGGCCGACGGCGCCGACCGCAGCGTGGCAGTGCTGGGCAAAGGCCGGATCGCGGCCTGGCTCGATTCGCTCCAGGCGCACGGCGTCGACCCCGACGCGGTGCTGCCCGCCGCCCTGCTGCTGCCGCGCCCGGACGCCGGCTTCGTGCGCGCGGCGATCGGTGCCGAAACCGTGCTGCGCGGCCGCAGCGCAGCCTTCGCCGAAGAACCGGGCCTTACCGAGCTGCTGGTCGGCGACGCATCGGTAGAGGAGCTTGACCCCGAGCCGCTGGTGCTGGCCGGGCTGGACACGCCGGAGCTCGACCTGCGGCAGGGCGATTTCGCCCGGCGGCGGCGGTTCGCGATCGACTGGCTGCTGGTCCGGCGGCTTGCCATGCTGGCCGGTGCCATCGTCGCCGTGACGCTGCTGATCGCAATCGTGCAGACGGTTCGTTACGGCATGGCCGCCGACCGCCTCGATGCACAGGCGCAGGCCGCCGCCCGCGCCGCGGTGCCGGATGCCGGCCCGGACGCGGCTGCCGCGCTTGAGGCGCGAATGGCGGCGCGGCGTGGCGCCGGGCTCGGCTTCAGCGCCACGGCGGGCGCATTGATGGCTGCCGTGCAGGCCAGCCCGAACGTCGAGCTGTCGAGCCTGACCTTCGACGCCGACGGTCTGCTGCGCGCGACCATCGTGGCGCCGGGGCCAGCCGATGCGGAGGCTCTGCGCGCCCGCATCCAGGCGGCGGGCCTGACCGTGGAGGCAACGCCGTTCACCAGCGAAAACGGCCGCATCCGCGGCGAATTCCGGATCGGCGGACGATGAAGGCGCCGTTCCTCGACTGGTGGCGTGTGCGTTCGGTCCGCGAGCAGCGGCTGCTGCTGGTCATGTTCGCGCTGCTGGCGGTCACGATCCTGTGGCTCGGCATCTACCGGCCGATGCAGGATGCGCTGTCGGGCGCACGCGAGCGCCACCAGCAGGCAGCGATCCGGCTTGCAGAGATACGCGCCGGGGCGGCCGCCCTGAAGCAAGGCCCTGCCGTTGCTCTGCCGGGGCCGCTGGCGAGCGTCGTCACGCAATCGGCGGCCGATGCCGGGTTCGCCAACGCCGTCGTGACGCCGCAGGGCGACCGCCGCGTGCGCGTGTCGATCCCCTCGGCCCGGCCGGCCCCCGTCTTCGCCTGGATCGCGTCGCTGGAGGCGCGCGGCATCGTCGTCGAACAGCTGTCCGCACGCGCGAATGCGGATCCGACGCTGGCTGTCGACGCAACGCTGGCGGGGGGCGGCTGATGCGCATCCGCCTGCCGATACGCCGTGTCGTGCTGTTCGCGGCGCTGTTCGTGCTCGCGCTGATCGCGTTCCTGCCGCTGCGGCTGGTGCTGGCGGGAAGCGGTATCGCCGCGCGCGAGGCGAGCGGCAGCGTCTGGTCGGGCGCGCTCAAGGAAGCGCGGATCGGCCCGGCCGTGCTCGGCGATCTGCAGGTGCGGGTCGCGCCGCTGCCGTTGCTGACCGGGCGCCTGCGCATCGGCCTTTCCCGCCCCGGCGGCGCGGCGGACCGGCTGTCCGGCGCCCTGATCGTGTCGCGCAACCGGCGGGCGATCGAGAACGTGACCGGCCTGGTCCCGCTCGAAACGTCGCTCAGCGCGCTGCCCGTGACCTCCGTCGAGCTGACCGACGTGACCGTCCGCTTCCGCGACGGACAATGCGACCAGGCGGAAGGGATGGTGCGCGCGAACCTTGCCGGCGGAACGACGCTGCCGGCCAGCCTGTCCGCCACCCCGCGCTGCGATCGCGGGGCAGTGTCGCTGCCGTTCGCGGTCGGCGGCACCGGCGGCCGGATCGAACTCCGCATCTCCGGCGACGGCCGCTGGGAAGTCCGATCCGACGGCCGCTGAGTCCGGCGCCGCCCGCAGGGAATACAGGTTGACGCCCCGGCACCCGCGCCCCTATGTGCGCGGCCGCGGTTTCCGCCGTCACGGCGATCGTAGCTCAATTGGTTAGAGCGCTGGTTTGTGGTACCAGAGGTTGCGGGTTCAATCCCCGTCGATCGCCCCAGTTTTCGTAGCTAGTTCAGGGGTTTATCCGTGACAGCCTGGGACCTTCCCGATTTCGACGACCATGAGGGCGTCCATCTGTTCCGCGACCGCGCGAGCGGCCTGACCGCCGTCGTCGCTGTCCACTCCAGCGCGCTGGGCCCTGCGATGGGGGGCGTCCGCTTCTGGCATTATCCGAACCGCGTCGACGCGCTGACCGACGCGCTGCGTCTGTCGCGCGGCATGAGCTACAAGAATGCGATGGCGGGCCTCCCGCTGGGCGGCGGCAAGGGCGTGATCCTCGCCGATGCCGCCGGAACCAAGACCGCGTCGCTGCTCCAGGCGTTCGGCAAAAGCGTCGATTCGCTCGGCGGTCGCTATGTGACAGCCGAGGATGTCGGCATCTCGACCGACGACATGGTCGCGATCTCGAAGGCGACCAAGTTCGTCTCGGGCCTTCCGGTCGCAGAAGGCAGCGCCGGCGGCGATCCGGGCCCGTTCACCGCTTATGGCGTATTCCTGGGCGTCAAGGCCGCGGTCAAGCGGGGGCTGGGGAAGGACAGCGTCAACGGCGTGCACGTCGCGGTCCAGGGCCTGGGCAGCGTCGGCGGCCGGCTGGCGCGCCTCCTCGCTGAAGAAGGCGCCAAGCTGACGCTGGCCGACGTCAACGGCGCCCGCGCGGCCGCCCTTGCCAAGGAGCTCGGCGGCAAGGCGGTCGAGGCCGACGAAATCCTGGGCGTCGAGGCCGACGTGATCAGCCCCAACGCACTGGGCGCGATCCTGACCGAGGGGAGCATCGCCGCGCTGAAGGCGCCGGTGGTCGCGGGCGGCGCGAACAACCAGCTCGCCACGCCCGAGGACGGCGACCGCATCCACGCGCGCGGCATCCTGTTCGCGCCCGATTACGTGATCAACGCCGGCGGCATCATCAATGTCGGCCTGGAATATCTCGGCCGCGGCGACGAAGCCGAGGTCCGCTCGCGCATCCGGCTGATCCCGGACAGGCTGGAGCAGGTCTGGGCCGAAAGCGCCACCTCCGGCGATCCCGCCGCCCGCGTCGCGGACCGCATCGCGCAACGCCTGATCGGGCGGGGGTAGGATCAGCCCCTCTCCCCTCGGGGAGAGGGCGACTCGCGGCCAGCGGCGGCGAGCGGGGTGAGGGACCAGAGCGAAGCGCAGCGAGCGTGGAAAGGCCCTCGCCCTCCCACTCGCTTCGCGAGCGGGCCCCTCCCTCTCTCGCAAGCGGGAGAGGGGCTATTAGGACAATTCCCCAGCTTTCGCTTGCGGCCCGGCCCCGCTACATAACCCTTGTCCCCATGCACGCGTTCGCCAATCCCGCCCGGTTCCTTTCGATCGCCCGTCCGATGACGCCGTGGCTGCTGTGGCTCGGCGCGCTGCTGTCGGGATTCGGCTTCTATGCCGGCCTGTTCCTGACCCCGCCCGACTATCTGCAGGGTGAAAGCGTGCGGATCATGTACGTCCATGTGCCGGCGGCCTGGCTCGGCATGGGCGGCTGGATGGGCCTGGCGGTCGCAAGCCTGACGCAACTCGTCTGGCGGCATCCGCTGGCCGGCGTCGCCGCGCGTGCGATCGCGGCGCCGGGCGCATTGTTCACCGCCATCTGCCTCGTCACCGGCTCCATCTGGGGCAGCCGCACCTGGGGCACCTGGTGGCAGTGGGACGGGCGCATGACATCGATGCTGGTTCTGCTGTTCCTCTATTTCGGCTATATCGCGCTCGCGAATGCTGGCGACGAAAAGGTCAGCGTATCGAAGGCGACCGCGATCTTCGGCCTGATCGGCGCGGTCAACGTGCCGATCATCAACCGCTCGGTGGTCTGGTGGAACTCGCTGCACCAGGGCCCGAGCATCACGCTCAGGGGCTCGACGATCGCCCCGGAAATCCTCTGGCCGCTCGCCTTCACGACGCTTGGCTTCACACTGATGTTCGCCGCGATCGTGCTGATGCGCATGCGCACCGTGCTTGCCTCAGCCAAGGTCGAGGCGCGCCTCCGGAGGCTCGCCACCGCATGAGCCACTGGCCTTACATCATCGCGTCTTATGTGCTGACCATCGGCGGCATGGCCGGGCTGGCGCTCTGGAGCTGGCTGCGGATGGTTCGCGCGGAGAAGCAGGCAGAGGCGCTCTCCACTTCTCGCTCGTCCCGAGCGCAGTCGAGGGGCGCTGGCACAGACTCGGAGAAGCGCCCCTCGACTTCGCTCGGGACGAGCGGCATTTCTTCATGAAAGCAAAGCACCAACGCCTGACGCTGGCGCTGCTTGCGCTGGCGGCGCTGATCGGCGCGGGGCTGCTTGCGGCCTCGGCGCTGCGCGACCAGGCCGCCTATTTCTATTCGCCCGCAGACCTGCAGAAGAACCCGGTCGCGGCCGGCAAGCACATTCGGCTCGGCGGCATGGTCGAAGACAAGTCGATCGAGCGCCAGCCCGACGGGGTGACGATCGACTTCGTCGTCACCGACGGCGGCGCGAAGACGCCGGTGCGCTTCCGCGGCTTCCCGCCCGATCTGTTCAAGGAGAATAGCGGCGTGGTTGCCGAAGGCGCATTCGATCCCGGCGGGGTGTTCGTCGCCGACACGATTCTCGCCAAGCACGATGAGCGCTACATGCCGCCCGAGCTGGCGCGCAAGGACGGGCAGGTCGAGCACAAGACGGAGACGCTGGAGCGATGATCGCGGAAGGGGGGCTGGCGGCATTGTGGCTGGCGGCGGCGCTGTCGCTGCTGCAGCTGATCATGGGCGCTGTCGCGCTGACGCCCGGCCGCGAGGAAGCGGGCGCGATCGTGCGCCCTGTGGCGATCGTGCAGGGTCTGCTGACATTGCTCGCCTTCGCTGCGCTGATCGCGGTGTTCGTCACCTCGGACATGTCGGTGAAGCTGGTCGCGGCGAACAGCAGCTCGATGAAGCCGCTGCTCTACAAATTCGCCGGCACCTGGGGGAACCACGAAGGCTCGATGCTGATGTGGGTGACGATCCTGGGCGTCGCTGGCGCGGCGGTCGCGATTTTCGAACGGCGCGTGTCCGAACGGATGCTGATCGCTACGCTGGCGGCACAGGCGGCGATTGGCCTCGGCTTTTTCGCGTTCCTGCTATTCTCGTCCAACCCGTTCGAGCGGCTGCCGATTCCGGCGGCGGACGGGCAGGGGCTCAACCCGCTGCTGCAGGACCCGGGCCTCGCCTTCCACCCGCCGACGCTCTACCTGGGCTATGTCGGGCTGTCGGTCGCTTTCTCCTTCGCGGTCGGGGCACTGGTCACGCGCGAAGTGAACGCTGCGTTCGCCCGCGCGATGCGGCCCTGGGTGCTGGGCGCCTGGATCCTGCTGACGCTTGGCATCACTGCCGGCAGCTACTGGGCCTATTACGAGCTGGGCTGGGGCGGCTGGTGGTTCTGGGACCCGGTCGAGAACGCGTCGCTGATGCCATGGCTGGCGGCGACCGCTTTGCTCCACTCGGTGACCGTGCTCGCGACCCGCGATTCCCTCCGCGCCTGGACGGTGATGCTGGCGGTGGTCGCCTTCTCGATGTCGATGGTCGGCACGTTCCTGGTGCGCTCCGGCATCCTGACCTCGGTCCACGCCTTCGCGGTCGATCCGGAGCGGGGCAGTTTCATCCTGGCGCTGCTCGCCATCTATATCGGCGGCGCGCTGGCGCTGTTCGCGCTTCGCGTCTCGACCGTGAAGGAAGGCGCGCAGTTCGAGGCGGTCAGCCGCGAAGGCGCGCTGGTCGTCAATAACCTGTTGCTGACCGCGATCCTCGGCATCGTGTTCGTCGGCACGCTCTATCCGCTGTTCGTCGAGGCGCTGTCGGGCGAGAAGCTGTCGGTCGGCCCACCCTATTTCAACAGCGCCGCCGGGCCGCTTGCCTTGCTGCTGGTCGTGGTGATGGCCGCCGGGCCGCTGATGCGCTGGCGACGCGACCGGTTCCGGATCGTGCTGAACCGGCTGGCGCTGCCGATCCTCGGCACCGCGATCATATTGCTGCTGGTCGTCACCCTCGCACCACCCATCGGCGTGCTGCCGACGCTGGGGCTCATCCTCGCCATCGGCGTCGGCGCGGCCAGCCTCGCACCGCTCTGGGGCCGCAATCTCAGGCGCACGCCGCTCTTCACCTGGGGCATGGTGATTGCACATCTGGGCATCGCAGTCGCCCTTGCCGGCATGGCTTGCGAAAGCGCGTTCACCAAGGAGACTCTCGTCGCAGCGAAGATCGGCGAGACCAGGCAGGTCGGTCCGTTCAGCGTCCGCCTCGACGATATCGAGCCGATTGCGGGCCCGAACTGGACGGCGCTTGAGGCAACGCTCACCGCCTCTCGGAACGGCGGCACGCCCTTCGTGCTGAAGCCGCAATCGCGCAGCTGGCCCAACCCGCCGACCGAGACCACCGAATCCGCGATCTCGACCAAATGGGACGGCCAGCTCTACACGGTGCTCGGCAAGCAGGACGAGGACGGACGTTGGCAGCTCCGCCTGTGGTGGAAGCCGTTCGTGACCTTGATCTGGCTCGGCGGCGGCATGGTCGCATTCGGCGGCGCGCTGTCGCTGCTCGGCCGCCTGCGCCGCGAACGGCGCTATCAGGATCGGATCGCCTGGGCATGAAACGTTTCTGGCTCTGGGCGCCGCTCGCCGGCTTCGTGATCTTCTTCGCCGTGGTGGCGTTCGGGCTGATCAGGCCTGACAATCGCCAGATCGAATCGCAGATGATCGGCAAGCCGATCCCCGCCTTCGACCTGCCCGCCGGCGCACCGGGCCGTACCGCCTTCTCCAGCAAGGATCTACAGGGTGGCGGGCCCAGGCTGCTCAACATCTTCGCCAGCTGGTGCATCCCCTGCATCGCCGAGGCGCCGGTGCTGATGCAGCTGAAGCAGCAGGGCGTGACGATCGACGCGATTGCGATCCGCGACCGCCCGGAAGACGTCGCCGCCTTCCTCGCCCGCAACGGCGATCCGTACGACAAGATCGGCTCCGACACCGCTTCGCGCGTGCAGCTCGCGATGGGTTCGTCGGGCGTTCCGGAGACGTTCGTGATCGACGCCAAAGGCGTGATCCGCCACCAGCACATCGGCGACATAAGGCCGGAGGACGTGCCGGAAATCCTCGAGCAGCTGGAGAAGGCGCGGTGAGGGGCGTTCCGAATCTCCCCTCCCTTTTAGGGTGGGGCAGGGGGTGGGTAGCGAGCGGAGCGAGCACCCTCGGCAGCCGCGCTTCGCTCGGCTTGCGGCCGACACCCACCCCTAACCCCTCCCTTTCAGGGAGGGGAATTCTCCTCGTTTTTGCCCTCGCCCTCCTCGCCACCCCCGCGTTGGCCGATTCCAACATGCCGGCCGCGAAATGGGCGAACGAGCAGCTGCCTGACCCGCGCCAGGAAGCGCAGGCGACGGAGCTGATGGAGACGATCCGCTGCGTCGTCTGCCAGGGGCAGTCGATCGCCGATTCCGACGCCGAGCTCGCTGGCGACATGCGCGCGATGGTGCGCAGCCGGATCGCCGCGGGCGAGACGCCGGAAGCGATCCGGCGCTGGCTGATCGACCGTTACGGACAATGGGTCAGCTACAAACCCGTGGTCGAGCCGCTGACCTGGCCGCTCTGGTTCGCGCCGCTGATCCTGCTTGGGCTGGGCGCGCTCCTCGCCCGGGGCCGTTTCCGGAGGCACCGCTGATGGGCTGGGCGATCGTCGTCGCGCTCGCAGCGATCGCCGGCGGGGCGCTGTGGAAATGGGGCCGCCTGCCGCGCTCGTCTTTCGAGCCGATCGCGGCGGCGCTGCTGCTGGGGCTTGCCGGCTATGCGCTTCAAGGTAGCCCGAACCTGCCCGACCATCCGGTCAAGCCGCCCGAGGACCTGTCGAAGGCCAAGGAAGCGGAGATCGAAATCCGCAACCAGATGGGCCAGCAGCGGTTCGGCACCGGCCCGTCCTGGCTGATGGCCGCCGACGGCGCTATGCGCGCCGGACTGCCGACCGCGGCGGTCGCCTATATCAAGTCCGGCCTGAAGCAGAACCCGCGCGACCCAGACCTGTGGGTCGGGCTCGGCAACGCGCTGGTCGTGCATAGCGGCGGCATGGTCTCGCCGGCCGCGACCTATGCGTTCCAGAAGGCGGCGGAGATCGCGCCGAACCATCCTGGGCCGCCCTTCTTCATGGGGCTGGCGCTGGCGCAATCGGGCCAGTTCGCCCAAGCCCGCGCGATCTGGACCGAGCTGCTCGCCCGCGCGCCTGCGGATGCGCCGTGGAAGGCGGACCTGGAGCAACGCTTGGCGCAACTGCCGAGCTGACCTATATCCGGCCCCGCCAGAGGGTCGGGCGGCCGCGTCGCATTTCGGTGCGCCGAGGAAAGTCCGGGCTCCACGGAACGACGGTGCCGGGTAACGCCCGGCGGTTCCGCGCAAGCGGGATCAGGGACAGTGCCACAGAAAGCAGACCGCCACGGTTTCGGCCGGGCAAGGGCGAAAGGGTGGGGCAAGAGCCCACCGCGGGCCCGGCAACGGGAACGGCACGGCAAACCCCACCGGGAGCAAGACCGAATAGGGGCGGCATATGGGCCTTGTTCCGGCCCGTCGCCCGGGTTGGTTGCTGGAGGCTGTCGGCAACGGCAGCCCGAGAGGAATGGCCGCACATCGCGTTCGCGCGAGGACAGAACCCGGCTTATAGACCCTCTGGCACTTCGGTCCTCCCCTCAGCAACGCTGAAGGGAGGGGAACCATTCGAAGCATGGTGGAGGGGCCGACCCCAACGGCGTCGGTTTCACCGCCGCCGCCCCTCCACCGCCTTCGGCGGCCCCCTTCTCCGAGCAAGCTCGGGGAGGAATGCGCGCGTGCGGGAACCCGTTCACCATCTCGTTGATTTGACGGAAAGGGTCCCCGGGAGTAATCGGCCGGGGTGTCTGGAGCGCGCCCTGGTCCTCAGGAGCGCGCCCTTTGTCTTTGCTTGGGGAGGTTCTCTTGGCCGATCGCGCGCCTGCTTATTCGCTTGGTTCTCAGGGTATCGAAACCGGTGCCGAGCTTCACTGGAACCTGACGACGGCGCCCCTGATCGAGCATGCCGTGCGCCGCGGCGAGGGGCTGCTTGCCAAGGACGGGCCGCTGGTCGTCGCCACCGGCAAGCACACCGGCCGCTCCGCCAACGACAAGTTCATCGTCCGCGATGCGGAGACCGAGGACACGATCTGGTGGGGAAGCAACCGCGGCATGACGCCCGATCACTTCCAGGCGCTGAAGGCCGATTTCCTCGACGCGCTGAAGACCAAGCCGACGCTGTTCGTGCAGGATCTATTCGGCGGCTCCCAGCCGGAGCACCGCGTCCGCGTCCGGGTGATCAACGAGCTTGCCTGGCACAACGCCTTCATCCGCACGATGCTGGTGCGGCCGGAAGCGCATGAGCTGGCCGATTTCGTGCCCGAATACACGATCATCGACCTGCCAAGCTTCCGCGCCGACCCGGAACGCCACGGCAGCCGCAGCGAGACGGTCGTTGCCGTCAATTTCTCCGAAAAGCTGATCCTGATCGGCGGCACCGCCTATGCCGGGGAGATGAAGAAGAGCGTGTTCGGCGTGCTCAATTACCTGCTGCCGGTGAAGGGCGTGATGCCGATGCATTGCTCGGCGAATATCGGCCCGAACGGCGACACTGCCGTGTTCTTCGGCCTGTCCGGCACCGGCAAGACGACGCTGTCGGCCGATGCCAGCCGCACGCTGATTGGCGACGACGAGCATGGCTGGTCCGACACCGCGGTCTTCAACTTCGAAGGTGGCTGCTATGCCAAGATGATCCGCCTTTCGGCCGAGGCGGAGCCGGAAATCTACGCGACCACCAAGCGCTTCGGCACGGTGCTCGAGAATGTCGTGATGGACCCGGTCACGCGCGAGCTCGACCTGGACGACGCGACCCTGGCCGAAAACAGCCGCGGCGCCTATCCGATCGACTTCATCCCGAATGCGTCGGAAGACAATCTCGGCCCCGTTCCGCAGAACATCATCATGCTGACCGCAGACGCCTATGGCGTGCTGCCGCCGATCGCGAAGCTGACGCCCGATCAGGCGATGTACCATTTTCTGTCGGGCTACACCGCCAAGGTCGCCGGCACGGAGATCGGCGTCACCGAGCCGTCGGCGACCTTCTCGACCTGCTTCGGCGCGCCATTCATGCCGCGCCACCCGTCCGTCTACGGCAATCTGCTGAAGGAGCGCATCGCCAAGGGGGGCGTCGATTGCTGGCTGGTCAACACCGGCTGGACGGGCGGCAAATTCGGGACCGGCAAGCGCATGCCGATCAAGGCGACGCGCGCGCTGCTGAACGCGGCGCTGGACGGCAGCCTGAACAATGCCGAATTCCGCACCGATCCGAATTTCGGCTTCAAGGTGCCGGTCGCGGTGCCGGGCGTGGATCCGTCGATCCTCGATCCGCGCGGCACCTGGGCGGACAAGGACGCCTACGATCAGACCGCACGCAAGCTGGTGCAGCAATTCATCGACAATTTCGCGCAATTCGAAGCGCATGTCGATGAGGGCGTCCGCCAGAGCGCGCCCAAAGCCGCTTAACTGGCCCGGTCTGAAGGATCGGGCACTCCCAGGAGAAAGCCCGATCCGATGACCGCACTTTCACCCCGCCTGTTCGCCTCCGCCGACGCGATCCGCCGCATCGGCAGGGGGCTGCTCGCACGCTCGCTGCCGCGGCCCGAATGGACGCACGATGCGCACCTGGCCGCGACCAGCTGGCTCGTGGTCGAGCGGCCCGATATCGACCTCGACGCCGAACTGCCCGGCATCATCCGCCGCTACAATGAGAGCGTCGGCGGCCGGAATACCGACAGCGAAGGCTATCACGAGACGATCACGCGGGTGTTCCTGGCGGCCGTCCGCGCGCATGCCGCCGAGACGGAAGGGCAGGACCTCTGCACCCGCGTTAACGCGCTGCTGCTGAGCGACCGCGGCCGCCGCGACTGGCCGCTCCGCTTCTACTCGCCCGGGCTATTGTTTTCGGTCGAGGCGCGGCTGAGCTTCGTCCCGCCGGACCTTTCCTGAGTCAAAACAATAGGTTTAGCTGGTGTGTTTCACCTGCCGCTATAGGATTCGCGCGTCAAAAAACCGGTTCAATTCCCGTGACTTCGGCGCGCGGATGTCGCATTTGTCCAATACGGGATGGTAAATCCCGGCTTAGCTATGGCAAACCGGAGCGGGGGGTTCCGAAAAAATGATTCACGTTGGCGCGCCGCTGACGGCGCGGCAGTCATGCTTGCAACCGGCTATTACGGCTGGATGAGCGCCATCGGTCTCGCGGAGATCGAACGCGTCCTGGCCATCGTCGAGGCACGCCTGTGCGAAACATTCCCGGACGATTTCTTTCGCCGCTGCCCCTTCGCCGCCTTCGGCGTCCGCGCGTTGCTTCGCGATGCCGGTGTGGACGCCGTGCTGGTCGGCGGACAGTTCGCCGCATTCGTGATGACGCCGGACCAGGGACGGCTGGCGGTCCAGGGCTTCAAGTCGGGCCGCGAGCCGCACCCCCATTATTGGGTGGAGGCGGGGGACCGGCTGATCGACCTGGGTCCCCATCTGCTCGCCTTCGGTTCTGACTATCCGATCGTCAGGATGCCGGCGATCGCCTGGGACATGAGCGCGCCGCTGCCCTCGTCCTTCCGCTACAAGGCGCAGCAGCGCTACCCCGCGGACAGCCGGATGAGCATCGACCCGAAGCTCTGTGCACAGGCGGATGCTTTCGTCGATTCCTGCCGGAAGACGGCTGCCGGCGAGGGGGCGCCAGCGTTGCCGACCTGGCTCGCCACCAGCTACGCCTCGCTGCTCGCCGCAGTGGAGCGCGACGATCCCTGGGCCTGCGGCGCCCGCCGTTTCGAGCAGATGGCGCAGAACCACCCGCTGCCCTTTTGAGCCGGTGTTCGCGGCACGGTTGCGCCAAAATCGTATACTGTTTAGCGCCGGGTTGGCGAGAGAAGCAGGATGCAGCTGAGCGCCTGCGTCGTGGGCCGCGAGGGAGAGCATGACGGGACGGATCATTTCCGTGGTGGGTTGCCATGCCGAAGGGGAAATCGGCGACGTGATCATCGGCGGCGTGCTGCCGCCGGCGGGCGACACGATGTTTGCGAAGATGCGGGCGATGGAGCGCGAGCACGACCATATCCGCCGCTTGCTGCTGTGCGAGCCGCGCGGGACGGTCAGCCGCCATGTGAACCTGCTGGTTCCATCCACCCGGGCGGACTGCGAGGTCGGCGCGATCATCATGGAGCCGACCGAATATGTGCCGATGTCGGGCTCCAACACGATGTGCATCGTCACGGTCCTGCTCGAAACCGGCATCGTGCCCATGACGGAGCCGGAGACGATCGTCACGCTCGACCTGCCCGGCGGCGTGGTGCGCGCCACGGCCACCTGTCGGGGCGGCAAGTGCGTGTCGGTCGAGTTCGAGAACGTGCCGTGTTTCGTCGACCGGCTCGATGCGACGATCGAAGTGGAGGGCGTCGGCGCGGTCGCGCTGGACGTCGCCTATGGCGGCATGTTTTTCGCGATCGTCGACGTGACGCAGTTCGGGCTGAGGGTCGCGCCTGAAAATGCGCGCGTGCTTGCCGAGCTGGGCGAGAAAGTCAGGGTCGCCGCCCGTGAGCAGCTCGACGTCGTGCATCCCGAAAATCCGGGCATCAACGGCGTCTCGATCGTCCAGTTCGCCGAGCCGTTCCAAGGGCCGGGAAAATCGACGCGCAACACCTGCATCGTGTCGCCCGGCCGATCAGACCGCAGCCCCACCGGCACCGGCACCTCGGCGCGACTGGCGGTGCTCCACGCGCGCGGCCAGATCGGTGTCGGCGAGCCGATGGCCCACAGCTCGATCATCGGCTCGTCGTTCGAAGGCCGCATCGTCCGAACCACCGAGATCTGCGGCCGCCCCGCCATCGTCCCGACAATCCGCGGCCGCGCCTGGATCACCGGCTACCACCATTACCGGCTCGACCCCACCGACCCCTGGCCGGCCGGCTATGTCGTCGCCGACACCTGGGGCGTCACGGGCAAGCTGTCGCAGTAACGGCCATCAGCCGTGGTGCGCCATGCGCGATGGGTCGATCGCGATGGCTATCCCTTCTCCATGGGGCATGGCTCGGTCCTCTGACCCGAAACCCGCCGCCCAACAGGCTTCGCCACCCCGGGCTTGACCCGGGGTCCCGCTTCTTCTGTTCTTGCAGCATGGACCAATGAATGGAAGGTCGCGCTGATCGAGCGCGGCAGTCCGGACTGGAACGATCTGTTCGACTGGATCCTTTGCCGCTGGCCAAAAAATCAGAAGAAGCGGGACCCCGGCTCAAGGCCGGGGTGACGAAGGGGTGAGCGATGCAACGTCCGCTATGGGTCGGAAGCCGACATCGGCTATCCGGGTGAACTACGATCGCGGTAAGCCATTCATCGTGCGCTTTCGGGGTTGCGTTTGGCTGCGTTGCGACTGAGCTAACGCAGACGCCCGATATGGGGTGGCAAGGCAGGAGCGGTTCGCATGCGTTATCGGCAGCTCGGTTCGAGCGACCTTCAGGTCTCCGAGATTTCGCTGGGCTCCTGGCTCACCTACGGCGTCGGCGTGGGTGCCGATCGGGCCGCGGCGTGCGTGCATCGGGCGCTGGAACTGGGCATCAACTTCATCGACACGGCGAATATCTACGGGCGCGGGGCGGCGGAGAGCTTCCTGGGGGAGGTGCTGAGTGGGGTGCCGCGCGACCGCTATCTGATCGCGACCAAGCTGTTCTTCCCGATGACCGAGAGCGACCGCGGCCTCTCCCGCGCCCAGGTCGAAAAGCAGCTCGACGCGTCGCTGAAGCGGCTGCGTGTCGATACGATCGATCTGTACCAGTGTCACCGCCACGATCCGGACACGCCGGTCGACGAGACGATGCTGGCGCTGACCGACGCGGTGAAGGGGGGCAAGGTCCGCTGGCTCGGCTTTTCCGAATGGCCGGCCGATCGCATCCGCGAAGCGCTGGCGGTGGCCGGCGCTGAGAAATTCGTTTCCAGCCAGCCGCAATATTCGCTGCTGTGGCGCCGGCCGGAGGAGGAGATCATCCCTCTCTCGCGCGAAAACGGCATTTCGCAGATCGTCTGGTCGCCGCTCGCTCAGGGCGTGCTGACCGGCAAATATCTGCCCGATGCCCCGCCGCCGCAGGGCACGCGCGCCACGTCCGACGAAATGGGCGGGTTCGTCGATCGCTGGATGCAGCGGCCGGTGCTGGAGGCAGTGCAGAAGCTGAAACCGCTCGCGGCCGAAGCCGGGCTCACGCTCGGCCAGTTCGCGCTTGCCTGGGTGCTGAAGGAGCCGAACGTCGCGTCCGCGATCGTCGGCGCCAGCCGCCCCGAGCAGGTCGAGGAGAATGCCGCCGCCTCGGGCGCAACCGTCGATCCGGCGCTGTGCGCCGAAGCAGAGCGGATCGCTGCGGAAGGGCTGAGCGCCGCGCGAACATGAACGCCACA
>NZ_DASTXI010000060.1:0-75436 GCF_035758555.1 Sphingomonas sp.
GAGTACGCGGCGGCCCACAGTCGTTTCGTCCCTTCTTGATGATGCATGAAAGCTAGGGCCCAAGGCCGATCGCGCAACATCGTAGAAACCGCATCCGTAACGGAATTAAAGTATCGGGAATCTTAAGATGCCGCGTGTGGCCCCTATCGCTCCCGGAGTCGGGGCATCAGCTCGACGAAGTTGCAGGGCCGGTGGCGGCTGTCGAGCTGGGGGCCGAGAATGCCGTCCCAGCCGTCCTTCACCGCGCCGCTCGAGCCGGGCAGCGCGAAAATGTAGGTTCCACGCACCACGACTGCGCACGCACGCGACTGGATCGTCGACGTGCCGATCGACTGGTAGCTGAGCCAGCGGAACAGCTCGCCGAAACCGGGAATGTCCTTGCCGCCCAGCGCCTGCAGCGCTTCGGGCGTGACGTCGCGCCCGGTGACGCCGGTGCCGCCGGTGGAGATCACGCAATCCACGTCCGGATCGTCGACCCAATTGTGCAGGCGTGCGGTCAGCTCCTCCAGATCGTCGCGGACTATTGTGCGTCCGGCGAGGATGTGACCGGCGGCGGTCAGCCGCTCGACCAGCAGGTCGCCGGACGTGTCCTCCGCCGGGCCGCGCGTATCCGATACGGTCAGGACGGCGATGCGGACCGGCCGGAACGGCCGGCTGTCGTCAATGGGCACCGGGCGCCGTCGTCCGCGCGTCGGCCACTTCGACCGGCTCGCGCGGCTCCAGCCGTACTGCCTTCGCACCTGGAAGGCCCGGGAAACGGGGCCACATATCCTGCGCAAGTGCCTTCAGGCTCGGCGATTTCTGGCCGGAATTGCGCTCGTACATCCAGTAATTGCGCATCACCGTCACGGCATAGCCGCGCGTTTCCCAGAACGGGATCGATTCCATGAACAGCAGCGGGTCCTCGCCGCCCTTCACGCGCGTGTTCCATTCGTCGAGCATGCCCGGACCGGCATTATAGCCCATGATGACCTTGGGCAGCAGGCCGCCGGTGGCGCCGTAATCGCGCACATGCTCCAGCCGCGCCTGCCCATAGTCGAGATTGACGGCGGGATTCAGAAGGTCGCTGCGGTCGGGCGCGCGTTCGCCACGGCGCCGTGCGATCAGCTGTGCGGTGCCCGGAAGCACCTGCATCACGCCATAGGCGCCCGCCGGGCTCACGACGTCGGGACGGAAACGGCTTTCCTGCAGCGCATGGGCGTAGACCAGGCTCTTGTCGATCCGCCAGCCGCCGACCGGGCGCCAGTCGGGCGTCGGGTAGCGCGCCGACGTGCTCGGCTCCGCGCCCGACGGGCCGTTATGCGCCAGATACAGCTGCGTCTCCGGCAGGTTCAGCCGCGCCGCCAGCGAGGCGAGCAGCGCATGGTCCTCCGGCCGGCCGAGCCGCGCTTCGAACTTCAGCGCCTGCGACGCACGGTCGCGCTCGCCGATCTCCGCGAGGGCCTTGGCGACGCGAACGTTCGGTATCGCAGACAGCCGCGACCATTGCCGCGTGAGCGCGTCTCGCTCGCTGGGCGGCAGCTGCCTGAGGCCCAGCGCCTCGGCGGCAAGGATGCCGTAGAATGTCTCGCCATAATGGGCGGCTGCGCGCAGATGCGCCTGGATCTGCTCCGGATGGCCGGCAGCCATGAACGCGCGCGCCGCCCAGTAATGGCCCGCCGCCTGAATATCCGGATCGCTGCCGCGCTTGCCGACCGAAGCGAAGGCCTCCGCGGCTTGCGGGTAATCGTGCATGCGCCAGGATGCGAGGCCGGAGGTCCAGTCCGCCTGCACCCGCCAATCGCCTTCGCCGTTGCGGCGGGCAAGGTCGGCAAGCCGGCGCGCATTGCGATCGTCGCCGTTCAGATAATAGGACCAGGCGACGCGCTGACGCCATTCGGTCAGCGCGGGGCCCGAGAGGTTCGGCTCCTGCTCCGACAGGATCGCTTCGCAGCCGGCGGGATCGTCGATCTTGATCAGCGGCAGGATCTTGGGCGCGAGCTGCGCCGCGACCGGATCGCCCTTGATTGTGTCGGCGCGCTCCCGCGCTGGCGCCGAGCCGAGCCAGATCATCCGCTGCTGGGCGGGAAGTTCCGGCGTTTCGTCAGCACCGCGCGTCCGCGCGAGCGCGACGAGCTGCGGCGCCTGCGGCAGCCACGGCGCGGCAGCGGCCAGCGAAGTGAGATCGTCGGGGTTGGTGACCTTGGGCGAGCCCTTTTCGGTATAGAGCTCGGCGCGCGCATAATATTTGAGCGGCCCGTCCGACAGCGCGTCGATCTTCGTCGCGGCCTGCGCCCACAGCCCCGCCTTCATGTCGGCGAAGACGCCCAGATAGGCCGCCTTTTCGGACTCGTTCAGCACCGACGGCAATTGCCCGATGCCGTGTGACTCCACCGCCGCACGCCGCGAACCGTCGCCCTCTGCGAGCGCGGGCATCGAAACGGCTGCCAGCAGGCACGCCGAGAATGGCGCCAGGCGCATGATCAAAGCCCCTCCATTACAAGCTGCAGGTCCTTCCACGCCTGGGCCTTGAAGCTCGGGCGTTCCTGCAGCAGGCGCGGGTGAACGGTCGCAACCGCCTCCACAGTCGCCGCGCCAAGATTAAGCGAATGATATTGTCCGCGCGCCGGGATCACTTCCGTCCCGAGCAGCGCACGGCTGGGCGTATCGCCCATGATCAGCAGCCGCTTCGGCGCGACCAGGCCGATATGGTGGCGCGCGATGGCCGTCAGCCGGCGAAGCGCCTCGCGCGGGATGCGGCCGACCGGACGGACGGTTGCGAACGGCGCCAGCCAGATCGAACCGCGGTCGCGGCCGATCGCCTTCAGCATCCGGTCGAACAGTTCGCCGGTCTCGCCGCCGATCAGCTCGCCGGCATCGGGCGCGTCGATCATGATCATCAGGTCCGACTGCGGATCGCCGGCGGCGAGCACGCGCGTGCGGCCCCACCGCGCCTCCGGCACGTCGCCGCTGTCGCGCATCCAGTCGAGCAGCGCGGGAAGGGAGGGGGGAAAGACTTCCTTCTCGTTTTCAGGAGACAGGGGCTGCGACCTGCGCGCGGGAGCGGGCGACTCTGCCGCCTTCGCGGCGTTGCTGCGCTCGCTCAGCGGCAGCGGTTTCGGCGCAGCCAGCCAGTCGCGCGCCTGGTCCTCGACCAGCGTGTCGATACCGGCGTCCCGCCACCAGCGGATCAGGCTGGCCGCAGCGTCGCGGTCGTTTAAAGCTAACGCCCCTACCATCGCCGATACTAAGGTCCGCGGTTGACGCTTGGGTCAACCGACTGCATCGGTTAACCGCCACAGGCCGTGGCCGAGGTGCGACGAAGCGGGCCCGTAACGAGGAACAGCGAATGAGCGAACGCGAAGCGATGCCTTACGACGTGGTGATCGTCGGTGCCGGCCCGGCCGGGCTGGCGGCGGCGATCCGGCTGAAGCAGCTTGCCGAAGCGAACGGGCAGGAGCTGTCGGTCTGCGTCCTCGAAAAGGGCTCCGAAGTCGGCGCGCATATCCTGTCGGGCGCGGTAGTGGACCCGGCCGGCCTCGACGAGTTGCTCCCCGACTGGCGCGAGACGTGCTCGCTTGCCCAGACGCCCGTCACCGAAAACCATCACTGGGTGCTGACGGAGCACAAGAAATACGAATTTCCGCACGTGCTGATGCCGCCGTTCATGAACAACAAGGGGACCTTCACAGGGTCGCTGGGCAATCTCTGCCGCTGGCTGGCCGAGCAGGCGGAAGGACTGGGCGTCGAAATCTTCCCCGGCTTCGCGGCCGCGGAGATCCTGTTCAACGAGGACGGATCGGTGAAGGGCGTCGCGACCGGCGACATGGGCGTCGCGCGCGACGGCACCCACAAGCCCGATTATCAGCCGGGACTGGAGCTCCACGCGAAATACACCTTCTTCGCCGAGGGGGCGCGCGGCCACCTGACCAAGGAGCTGAAGCGCATCTTCGAGCTCGATGCGAACAGCGAACCGCAAGTCTATGGGATCGGCCTCAAAGAGCTGTGGGACATCGATCCGGCCAAGCACGTGCCGGGCAAGGTCGTCCACACCCAGGGCTGGCCGCTGACCGACGCGTGGGGCGGCGGCTTTCTCTATCACCAGGCGAACGGGCAGGTCGCGCTCGGCTTCGTCGTCGCGCTTTCATACAAGAACCCGCATCTTTCGCCGTTCCACGAGTTCCAGCGCTGGAAGCACCATCCGGCGATCAAGGAGATGCTGGAAGGCGGCAAGCGCGTTTCCTACGGCGCGCGCGCGATCAATGAAGGCGGCTGGCAATCGGTGCCGAAGCTGGTCTTCCCGGGCGGCGCGCTGATCGGTTGCTCGGCCGGCTTTGTGAACGTGCCGCGGATCAAGGGCAGCCACACCGCAATTAAGTCCGGCATGCTTGCCGCCGAAGCCGCGTTCGACGCGATCCGCGCCGAACGGTCGGCCGACGAGCTGAGCGCCTATCCCGACGCGCTCGAAAAGAGCTGGATCGCGAAGGAGCTCAAAAAAGTCCGCAACGTCGAGCCCGCCATCGCGAAGTTCGGCGGCACCGTCGGCACGCTTCTTGCCGGCGTCGACATGTGGATGCGACAGCTGGGCATCGGCCTGCCGTTCACTTTCAAGCACAAGCCGGATCACACCAAGTTGTGGCGCGCGAATGAGTGCGTGAAGCCGGATTATCCGAAGCCCGATGGCGTGATCAGCTTCGACCGCCTTTCCTCGGTGTTCCTGTCGAATACCAATCATGAGGAGGATCAGCCGATCCACCTGACGCTGAAGGATCCGGACGTCCCGATCGCCTATAACCTCCCGGTTTATGATGAGCCCGCGCAGCGTTACTGCCCGGCGGGCGTTTACGAGGTTGTGGGACAGGACGAAGGAAATCCGCGTTTTGTCATCAACGCGCAGAATTGCGTTCACTGCAAGACCTGCGACATCAAGGACCCGACCCAGAACATCAACTGGGTCGTGCCGGAGGGCGGTGGTGGACCGAATTACCCGAATATGTAGCGTATCCCTGGGCCTGGCCCTGCTGGCGTCCTCGGGCGCCGAAGCAAAGAGGGTCACGACGGTCGATTCCCCGTCGCTGCTCCAGGCCTATGCCCGGGCGCGGCTTGCGGGAGCGGACGGCGCGCTCGATGCCGCATCGCGCGCCTATTCGACGGTGCTGGCCGCGCGGCCGGACGATGCCGCGATCGCAGCGCGCGCATACAGGCAGGCGATCATCGCCGGCGATTTTCCGCTCGCGCTGAAGGCAGCGGCCGCGCTCGACAAGGCAGGCGCACTGCCGGCGGACGGGCAATTGCTGTACCTGTCGCAGGCGCTGAAGGAAAAGGACTGGCCGGCCGCCAATGCGGCCCTGGTCGCGCTCGGCAAGGACGGCAGCTTCGATTTCCTGATCCCCGTGCTCCGCGCCTGGGTCGCGCAGGCGAGCGGGCAGGGCGATCCGTTCGCGATCCTCGACGCGCCGACCGGCAGCGCGCTGACCTCGGCGCTGGGATCGGAGCAGCGCGCGCTGTTGCTGATCGCGTCCGGCAGGCTGAACGAGGCCGCCACGGTCGCCCAGGCGCAGGCGCTCGCCTCGGGCGGCGGATCGGCGGCCCTGAAGCTGACCGCGGCATCTGCACTTCAGGCAGCCGGGCGCCGGGATGCGGCGCTGATGCTGCTTCGCGGCGACGAGGCGGAGATCACCGCGGCGCGCGCGCTCGTCCAGGCCGGCAAGCCGCTGACGGTCGGCTCGCTCGACGCTGCGGGCGGCGTGGCGAGCCTGCTCGTGCGCGTCGGTGAAGCAATCCAGTCGGACCCACGCTCTCCGGTCGGGCTGACGTTGGCGCGGCTCGCCCACTATCTCGATCCGTCGAACGACGGCGCGACAGTGATGCTGGCACGGCTGCTCGCCAATGTCGGCCAGTCGGACAGGGGGCTGGAGCTTGCCGGCACCGTCGGCGCGGGCAGCCCCTATGCGGGCGCCGCGATCGACACGCGCGTCGGCATCCTGACGGCGCTCGACCGGCGCGAGGACGCCTTGGCGCTCGCCCGGGCGAAGAGCGACAGCTCGACGGCAACGCTGGCGGACATGGTGCGCGTCGGCGACCTGCTGGAAGCGCTCGACCGGCACGCCGAGGCTGCCCAGGCCTATGACCGTGCCATCGCGGTTGCCGAAAAAACGCCGGACATGGCCGACAAATTGTGGAGCCTGTGGCTGCTGAGGGGCAGCGCACTCGATCAGGGCGGCAATTGGGCGGAGGCGAAACCGGCGCTCGAAAAGGCGGTAAAGCTTGCCCCATTGCAGCCGGTCGCGCTCAACTATCTCGGCTATGCTCAGCTCGAGCGGCGGGAGAATGTGAAGGCCGCGCTGGCGCTGATCGAGCGGGCGAGTCAGCTGAAGCCCGACGATCCCGCGATCACCGACTCGCTCGGCTGGGCGCATTACCTGGTCGGCGACGTCGCCAAGGCGATCCCCGCACTCGAAAAGGCCGTTCGCGGTCAGCCCGAGGACGCGACCCTGAACGAGCATCTGGGCGACGCCTATTGGGCTGCGGGCCGCAAGTACGAAGCACGCTACGCCTGGAACGCGGCCGCGGTGCTGGCCGACAACGCCGATGTCGCCGCCCGCGCCAGGGCCAAGGCAGAGGACGGCTTCAGCCCGGCACTGGCCGCGCGCTAGAGTGAGAACGCTAAACCATTGATCATCTATCGTCATCCCGGCCTTGAGCTGGGATTCCGCTTGTTCCTTCTGAGAAAAGGCAGCGGGATCCCGGCTCAAGGCCGGGGTGACGAATGAGATATAGACTTGACCCCGCCGCGATGCGGAGTTGACCGGCTCTTAACCCGATTTGGGCAAGGAACGGTCATGAGCCGGCGAGCCTCCGTCACAAGCGACAGCCGCGCGGCGATGCTGCGGAATACGGCGGGATTCCTGCTGCCGCTGATGATCGCGACCAGTTTGGCAACGCTCGTGGCGAGCGGGGTCGACTGGCGCCATTTCTATCCGATCCTGCTGCTGTTCGTCTCGACCGCGGCGATGCTGGGCGGCATCCTCTACATTATCTGCCGGGGTGCGTTGCGGATAACGGGCAGAGGCAAATTCCTGTGCGCGGGCAGCGCGGCCTGGGTCGTGCTCGGCGGCTTGTGCCTGATCCTGCTGCTGCCGGGCTTCGGCGCATTCAAGCAGCTGCTGCTTGCGGAACGCGCCTTCGTCGCCGATCCGGTCATTGCCGGGATCGAGCGGGCGACGCTCGGCGTGTCGGCATGGCGTGTGACGCACGCGCTGTTCGGCGGTTTCTGGCCGACGCTGGTCATCGACCGCATCTATTCCTTCTGGTCGCTGATCTTCATGGCGTTTCCGATGGCCGTCCCATTCCTGGTGCGGGACGACCGGCGGCGCGCGCAGATGCTGATCGCCTGGGTGCTCGGCTGGTTGCTGATCGGCATGCTGGCCGCCTGGGCGTTCGCCTCCGCGGGACCCTGCTATTACAACGAGCTGGTCGGCGCCGATCCCGATTTCGCGGCTCTGACCGCGCGCCTGGGCGAGCTGGCGGCGCAGGGCCGTGCGGCCGGGCTGGAGCTCAGCAATCTCGATTTCCAGTCGATGCTGCTGAGCGCCCAGGCCTCGGGCCGATATGCGCCAGCCGGGGGTATTTCGGCCATGCCGTCGATGCACGTCGCGATGGCGACCCTGATCGCGCTGGCGGGCTGGACCGCCCGGCGATCGGTCGGGCAGGTGCTGACCGTCTATGCGGTCGTGATCTGGATCGCATCCGTCCATCTCGGCTGGCACTATGCGGCCGATGGCGTGGTCGCGGCGGCGATGATGCTCGGCGTCTGGCGCCTGTCCGGCCGGATCGCCGAAACCATCGGTCGTCCCCCGCAGCGGCTCGCCATGCCGGAAGCTTTCGCCGCCTGACGCTTGGCGTCCGCGCCTGCACGCGCCAGAAGCGCGTGATGGCAAGCGCATCGGAATCCGCCCCCGCGAAAATCAACCTGGCGCTGCACGTGCGCGAGCGGCTGGCGGACGGCTATCACCGGATCGAGACGCTATTCGCGTTCGCACGCGACGGAGATCGGCTGTCGGTCCGGCCGGCCGACACGTTGTCGCTGAGCATCGAGGGCCCGTTCGCGGCAGGACTGAGCATCGGCCCCGACAATCTCGTGCTCCGTGCCGCGGCGGCGTTGCGGCAGACCGCGAATGTGCCCGAGAGCGCGGCGCTGGTGCTGGAAAAGAACCTGCCGGTCGCCTCTGGCATCGGCGGCGGCTCGGCCGATGCGGCGGCGGCGCTGCGGCTGCTTCGGCGCTTCTGGGGCGCCGATGTGCCGCTGGAGCCGATCGCGCGCCAGCTCGGCGCCGACGTGCCGGCCTGCCTCGCCGGCCGCACGGTGCGGGGCGAGGGCAGGGGCGACCTGCTGTCTGCGGTCCCGGCCGGCAAGCTGGGCGGCATGCCGCTGCTGCTGGTCAATCCCGGCGTGGCGATGCCGACCGGGCCCGTGTTCGCGGCGTGGGACGGCGTCGACCGCGGCCTGCTTGCCGCAGGGGACCCGCTGCAGGCGGCGCGTGCCGGGCGCAACGATCTTCAGGCCCCCGCTATCGAGATCTGTCCGATCGTCGGCGAATTGCTCGGCTGGCTGAGCGCTCAGCCCGGCACGGTGCTGGTGCGTATGTCGGGATCGGGTGCGACCTGCTTCGCCCTTTTCCAGCGGGAAGCCGATTGCGCGCGCGCAGGCGAGCAGGCCCGGCGCCGCTGGCCCTGGAGTCTCGAAACGGCACTGGCCTGACCCGCGCGTCCAGCTTCGGCACAGGCCGGCGCAGACTGCGCTTAGTCAAATCAAATACTTAGCTGTTGGCACAAGCATTGCTGAACCGCAGGGCACGGATCGGCCTGCCCGCCAGCATCGCCCGTCCGTCCATGGTCCATGCGCGGCGTATCTCGCGCATGCATCGGGCATGGGGGGCGGCACCTGTTGTGCCGTTCCCCAAACCCCGTGACTTTCGCCGCGCGACGGGGCAGCAGCGCTGCCGTGAGCGAAGCCTATTCCATCCTGTCCGGCGATGCCGCCTCCGACCTGTTGATCGTCGTCGATCACGCCTCCCGCACCATTCCGGCCGATATCGATCTCGGTATCGATCCGGCACACACGGAAAAACATATCGGCTGGGACATCGGCGCAGCCGATCTGGGCGGCGCGCTGTGTCGGCGGCTCGGCTGTCCCGGGCTGTTCGGCGCCGTTTCGCGGCTGGTGCTCGATTTGCACCGGGAGGAGGACAGCCCCGCGCTGATCCCCGAAGCGAGCGACGGTCACCATATTCCGGGCAATGCCGGGCTGGCAGCAACCGATCGCGCGGCGCGGATCGCGCGCTTCTGGCGACCCTATCACGCGAGGCTGGCGGACATGGTCGCGGCGAACCGGCCGGCGCTGATCGCCGCAATCCACAGCTTCACGCCGCGACTGGAGACTGCCGATGGCCCCGACCGCCCCTGGCAGGTCGGCATTCTCTATAATGGCGACGACCGTGCCGCCCGGATCGCGATCGCGGAGCTCCGCGCGATGGGTTTCGAGACCGGCGACAACGAACCCTATTCGGGCAAATTGCTGAACGCGACGATGAACCTGCATGCTGAGGCGCACGGCATTCCCTATCTCGCGATCGAAGTGCGGAACGATCTGGTCCGCGATGCCGCCGGCGTGGCGCGCTGGGCGGAGGTGCTGGAGCACGTCATTGTGCACTGCCGCAACAAGCTTGCGCCGCCGGCGTCCTTTCGGACATAGGGCTGCGCGATGAGCACGCGTTTCGACAAGAACAAGCTCCCGTCGCGCCACGTTTCGGCCGGTCCCGAGCGGGCGCCGCATCGCAGCTATTACTACGCGATGGGGCTGGACGAAGAGGCGATCGCGCGGCCCTTCGTCGGCATCGTCTCGGCGGGGAATGACAGCGCGCCCTGCAACATCACGCTCGACGCCCAGGCCGATGCGGCCCGCACGGGCGTGGAGGCGGGCGGCGGCATGCCGCGCCGCTTCAACACCATCACCGTCACCGACGGCATCGCGATGGGCCATCAGGGCATGAAGGCCTCGCTGATCAGCCGTGAGGTCATTGCCGATTCGGTGGAGCTCAGCGTGCGCGGCCACTGCTATGACGCGCTGGTCGGCTTTGCGGGATGCGACAAGTCGCTGCCCGGCATGATGATGGCGATGCTGCGCCTGAACGTGCCCAGCGTGTTCGTCTATGGCGGATCGATCCTGCCCGGCAGCTTTCACGGGCATGACGTGACCGTGGTCGATGTGTTCGAGGCGGTCGGCCAGCATGCGGCCGGCAATTGCCCCTTGCGCGAGCTGATCGCGCTGGAGAAGGTCGCGTGCCCTGGGGCTGGTGCGTGCGGCGGCCAGTTCACCGCGAATACCATGGCGTGTGTCGGCGAGGCGATCGGCCTGTCGCTGCCCAACAGCAACATGGTGCCCGCACCCTATCGCGCGCGCGACGAAGTGGCGGTGGCGGCAGGCGAGGCCGTGATGGAGCTGCTCGCGCGCAACATCCGCCCGCGCGACATCTGCACCCGTGCGGCGTTCGAGAATGCCGCGCGCGTGGTGGCAGCGACCGGCGGGTCGACCAATGCCGCGCTGCACCTGCCGGCGATGGCGAACGAAGCGGGGATCGATTTCGACCTGCACGACGTCGCCCGCATCTTCAAATCAACGCCTTACCTCGCAGACCTGAAACCCGGCGGGAAATATGTCGCGAAGGACATGTACGAGGCCGGCGGCGTCTATATGCTGATGAAGACGATGCTGGACGGCGGCCTGCTCGACGGCGAGTGCATGACCGTGACCGGCCGCACGCTTGCCGAGAATATCGACCGCGTGACCTGGAACCCCGACCAGAAAGTCATCCGCGAAGTCGCCAACCCGATCACGCCGACCGGCGGTGTCGTCGGCCTGAAGGGCACGCTGGCCCCGGAAGGTGCGATCGTGAAGGTCGCGGGCATGCACCGGCTGCAATTCGAAGGCACTGCGCGCGTGTTCGATTGCGAGGAGGACGCCTTTGCCGCCGTCGAGGCGCGGCAGATCGCCGAAGGGACCGTCATCATCATCCGCTACGAAGGCCCGAAGGGCGGTCCGGGCATGCGCGAGATGCTGTCGACCACCGCCGCGCTTTATGGCCTGGGCATGGGCGAGAAGGTCGCGCTGATCACCGACGGGCGCTTTTCCGGCGGCACGCGCGGCTTCTGCATCGGCCATGTCGGCCCCGAAGCGGCGGATGGCGGTCCGATCGCGCTGGTCGAGGACGGCGACGTGATCCGCATCGATGCCGAGGCGGGCACGATCGACCTCGACGTGCCGGAAGCCGTGCTGGCCGAACGCCGCGCACGGTGGACCCCGCGCCGCAACGACTATCAGGCGGGTGCGCTCTGGCGATACGCGCAGAATGTCGGGCCGGCGTATCAGGGTGCCGTCACGCATCCGGGCGCGAAGGCCGAAACGCACATGTTTGCGGATATCTGATCCCTCGCTAGGGGGAGACATGACCCGCCCGATCCTCACCGCTGCCGAAATGCGCGCCGCCGAGGAGCGGGCGATCGCCGCGGGCATGCCGGTGGAGACGCTGATGGAGCGTGCGGGGCTTGGCGTCGCCGAAGCGGCCTGGCGTTATGCCGGTCCACTGCCGACCTTGGTGCTGTGCGGGCCGGGCAACAATGGCGGCGACGGCTATGTGGCGGCGCGATATCTGCGCCAGCGGGGCATGAACGTCCGGGTCGCGGCGCTGGGCGAACCGAAGGCCGGTGCCGCGGCCGCCGCATACGCGGCCTGGGCAGGGCCGGTGGTGCCGATCGAGGATGCCGCGCCCGCGCCGCTGCTGATCGATGCGCTGTTCGGCACCGGCCTCTCGCGCGGCCTGGACGAGACAGTCGCCGCGCGCCTGGCATCCCTTGCCGAGGCCGCACGCATCCGCGTCTCGGTCGACCTGCCGAGCGGCGTCGAGACCGATACCGGCGCGCTGCTGAGCCCGGTGCCGCGCTTCGACCTGACAGTCACCTTCGCGACGCTGAAGCCGGCGCACCTGCTCCAGCCCGCTGCTGCCAGATGCGGGCGGATCGTGACCGTCGATATCGGCATTTCCGCACAGGCGCAGCTAAGCGCCCTCAGCCGCCCGGACCTGCCCCCGCCCGGCCCCGAGGACCACAAATACACGCGCGGGCTGGTCGCCGTGGTCGGCGGCGCGATGCCCGGCGCGGGCGAGCTGGCGGCGCTCGCCGCCGCGCATGCCGGCGCGGGGTACGTGCTGCTGCTGGAGCCGGAGCCGCACTTCGCGCCTCCGCATGCGATCGTCCGGCGTGTTACGGCCGATCTGGGCGAGGCGCTTGCGGATAAGCGCATCGGCGCGGTGGTGGTCGGCCCGGGCCTCGGCCGCGGCGCTGGTGCCGAGCGGGCGCTCGCCGCCGCGCTGGACAGCGACCGCCCGCTGGTGATCGACGGCGATGCGCTGCATCTGCTCGCGGACTGCAAACCGGGCGCACCCGCGATCCTGACGCCGCACGAAGGCGAATTCCGCGCGATGTTTCCCGACCTCAAACAGCCTTCCAAGGTCGAGCGCGCCCGCGCTGCCGCCGCGCGGAGCGGCGCAGTCGTCGTCTACAAGGGCGCCGACACCGTCGTCGCGGCGCCCGACGGCCGCGCTGCGCTCACGGGTGAGGCGTCGACCTGGCTCTCGACCGCCGGTACCGGCGACGTGCTGTCGGGCGCGATCGGTGCAATGCTGGCGCGCGGCCTGCCGCCATTTGAGGCGGCGCAGGCCGGCGTCTGGCTGCACGGCGAAGCAGCGCGGCGATCGGGCCGCGCGTTCCTCGCCGACGATCTGGCCCGCCATCTGTCCGATTGCCTGTGACTGACCCCGATCTGATCGTCCGTGTCGCGGCGCGGGGCGACGGCGCGACCGCGGACGGCCGCTTCGCCGCGCTCGCCGCGCCGGGCGATCGGCTGCGCACCGATGGCTCGATCGAACCGGGACCGCACCACCAGCTGCCGCCATGCCGCCACTTCCCCGAATGCGGCGGCTGCCAGCTCCAGCACCTCGACGACGAAAGCTATGCCGGTTTCGTCTGCGACCGGATCGCCAGCGCACTGGAAGGGCAGGGGATGCTGCTGCCCGGTTTCGCGCCGGTCCATCTATCACCGCCACGCACGCGCCGCCGCGCCAGCCTCAGCGCGCAACGGATCGGCCGCCGCGTGTTGCTGGGGTTCAAGCAGGAGCGCAGCCACCGGATCGAGGATATGCGCGAATGCCATATCCTCCGGCCGGAGCTGTTCGCTTTGGTCGCGCCGTTAAGGGAGCTGCTCGTTACGTTGCTGCCGGACAAGCGCGCCGCGACGGTCAAGATGGCGCTCGCCGATCAGGGCGTGGACCTGCTGATCGAAGGCGTCTCGGCCGAGACGCTCGCCGCCACGGAGGCGCTGACCGTCTTTGCCGAGCGGCACGCGCTTGCCCGGCTTTCGCTCGACGACGGCATGGGCCCGCAGACCCGCTGGGAGCCGCAGCCGGTCACGGTGACGCTCGGCGGCACGCCGGTGCCGCTACCGCACGACGCTTTCCTCCAGGCGACCGCGGACGGCGAAGCGGCGTTGGTCGCGGCTGTCCGCGAAGGCATCGGCGGTGCGGCAATCGTCGCCGACCTGTTCGCCGGCATCGGCACCTTCGCGCTCAGCCTGTCGGGTAAGCGCTACGCAGCCGAAGCCTCACGCGACGCGGTGCTGGCACTGAAGGCGGCCGGCCGCGGCGTGTTCGTCGAGCATCGCGACCTCTACCGCCGCCCGCTCGCAACGGCCGAGCTGAACCGTTTCGAGGCAGTCGTGCTGGACCCGCCCCGCGCCGGAGCCGAAGTCCAGGCGCAGCAACTCGCCGCGTCGGCGGTGACGCGCATCGCCTATGTCTCGTGCAACCCGGCGAGCTTCGCCCGCGATGCAAAGCTGCTCGCCGCCGGCGGCTATCGGCTCGCGCGCGTAACCCCGGTCGGCCAATTCCGCTGGTCGACGCACGTCGAACTGGCCGCCCACTTCACCCGAAAATAGGGACAGTCCCCATTTTCCAAAAATAGGGACAGTCCCTATTTTTCTTCCTATTTTTCTCAGCCGTGCAGCAGGCGGAGCGCCGCGTGCACCGTCAGGCCGACGAGGCAGAGGCTCGCCAGCATGAACACCGAGAACCGCACAACGATCTTGTTGACAATCGCCTGGACAAGGCTGTGGATAATTCTGAGGACAACATAAGCCCAGGCGAGCATCAGGTTCAGGCCGCCGCCAAAGTCCATCAACGCGAGGGCCAAAGCGACCGCGTAGAAGATCGTCGGCTGTTCCATCAGATGGTTGTAATTGTCCGCCTTCCAGCGGACCTGCGGCGGCAGCGTCGCGGTCAACTCGCCGGGCGCGCGATTGGGATCGAGCGGCGTCCTGGCCGCGCGCATTGCCGGGATGCGGGTGGCGTAGAGCCACACCTGCATGACCAGCGACCAGGCGACCAGCGCGACGATCGGCGCGAGGATCGGACTATGCATCAGCCGAGCGTCCGGACGAGCGCCATCACCGTCAGCCCGAGCAGCGCCAGGGTGGAGGCGAGGAACAGCGGAAAGCGGAGCGAGATCCGGTTCGTCGTCACCTGTACCAGGCTGTGCACGATGCGAATGATCACATAGGTCCAGGCAAGCGCAACGGCGACGGCGCTGACCTGCCCCAGGATCGCGAGAATGCCGACAACGGCGTAGAACAGGGTCGGCTGCTCGACCAGGTGCGTGTAATTGTGGGACTTCCAGTTGACGTTCGCCGGCAGCACCGTTTCGAGATCCTGCCCGCGTCCCCCGACCGCCTTGGACATGTCTATCCCGGCGGCCTTCAGCGCCGGCAATCGAGTGCTCGCCATCCAGACGAGCATCACCAGCGTCCACAGCACCAGCACAGCGGCGGGCGCGAGAATATCTGCTTTCATGTCATTGCCTCCCCGTTATGACGGGAACCTGCGTCAGGGGAGGGAAGCGGTCAAGCGATCAGCGTGCGGCAGCAGCCCTGGCTTCGGCGAGCAGCCGATCGAGCGCGGCACGATCATATGCCTGGCCACGAAGGACGACCGTCTGGATTGCGCGTGTTGCTGCGATGTCGGCGAGCGGATTGCGGTCGAGGATCAGAATGTCGGCCGCCTTGCCGGGCCCGAGCGATCCGAAGCGGGCGGATTTGCCGAGAAAGGCGGGTCCGGTCACGACCGCCGAGCGGAGCGCCTGCGCCGGCGTCAGGCCGGCCTCGACATAGCGCGCCAGCTCGTCGTGCAGCCCCTGGCCCGGATAATTGAACGAGTTGAGGTAACCCGCATCCGTGCCGGCAAGGATCGGCAGGCCCGCTTCGGCGACCAGCGGCATCAGCGACGCGGTGAGCTCGTATTTCGCGTGCCGGCGGGCGACTTCCTCCGGCGTCGCCTTGGCCGCGCGCTCGATCCGCCATTCATAGGTCTTGCGCAGCCCCGGGCCGATCAGCGCCAGCGCGTCGTCATGGCTGTGATCGTCGCGGTCGAGATAGGCGAGGATGCGCGTCATGTTCAGCGTCGGCGTGACGTAGAGGCCCTGCGCGGCGAAGCGCCGATAGGCCGCCTTTGCAAGCGTCGGGTCGAAGCCCTCGACCAGCTTCGCCGACGCATCGGCATAGCTGATCCTGCCCGCCGCATAGTCGGCCGAAATCGCAGCTTCGTCGCGCGAGCCGGCCTTGATCAGATAGTCGAGATGCTCGATCGAGCTCAGGCCCGCGTCCGCTGCCTGCTGGATCGTCAGCGCATAGGGAATATGGGCCGAGGTCTTCAGCCCGCGCGCCTTGGCGGTCTTTACGGCGTAAAGGAAAATGTCGGGCTTCAGCGTGTTGTCGGTGATCTTGACGAAATCGACCCGCATGTCGTTCTGAAGGCGATCGAGCGCGGCATCGACCTCGGCCGGCGTGCCGACCTCGATCGTACCCTTCCAGATCGGCTTATAGCCTTCGAGCTTCGGCCCCGACGTGAAGATGGTCGGCCCGAGCAGTTTGCCCTTCGCGACCTGTTCGCGCCACAGCAGCACGGCATCGCTGATATCCGCCGCGCAGTCCCGCACGGCCGTGATGCCATAAGCGACATAGACCGGCAGCAGCGCCTTGTTCTCGCCCACCAGCTCCGGCCCGCCGCCGAAATGGACGTGCATGTCCCAGAGGCCCGGCATGACGAAGCGGCCGCGCGCATCAATTGAGCGCGCGGCGGTATAGGTTCGATCGATCTCGGCGGGCGAGCCGACGGCGACAATCGTGTCCCCTTTGACGGCGATCGAGCGATGCGGGACGACCTTTCCGCCCGCGACGTCGATCAAGGTCGCGTCGCGGACGATCAGGTCCGCTGCTTCCTTCGCCGCCGCCGGGCTGGCGATGATCCCGGCCAATGCGGCGGCGAAGGCGAGCAGCGTCCTCATCAGGCGAACAGCTTCGCCCAGCGGCGCTGCGGCCGGGTCTTCCACGCGCCGCGATGATAGGCGTCGCTGGCCAGCAGCGGCATCACGCTGCCGGCCTCGGCGAACACCATCTGCTCCAGCGCGGTGTCGACCTTGCCCCAGCTCGCCGCTTCCTTCAGCGTCGAGGAGGAGCAGGCGCCGTCGCGCACGTCGGCGACGGTGATCTGCACCGCATATTTGTGCATCTCGACATCTTCATGGCCCAGGATTTCGGCGCAGACGACGGTGTCCTGGATGAAGTTCTTCGGCACGCCGCCGCCGATCATCAGCAGGCCGGTGGTGCCCGCCTTGATCTTGATGTCGGTCAGCTCGCGGAAGTCCGCGACCGCGTCGATCGACATGTACGGCTTGCCTGCCTTCATCCGCTCGACCTGGTGCTTGACCAGGCCGAAGCCGGCCGAGGAGTCGACGAAGGCCGGGCAGAAGATCGGCACGTCATGTTCATAGGCGAGCTTGACCAGGCTGTTCTCCTTCTTGCCGTTTTCGGCGAGATACTTGCCCATCGCCTGGATGAACTCGCGGCTCGAATAGCCGCGCGGCTCCAGGCTGTCGGCGATGCGGCCGATCGTGTGGTCGCAGTCCTGCAGCTGCTCTTCGTCGATATAGGTGTCGTAGATGCGGTCGATGTACAGCGAGCGCAGCGTGTTATCGTCCGGGATTTCAAGCGCCTGGTAGTGTTTGTGGCCAAGCCCTTCGAAGAAATCCATGTCGACGATCGAGGCGCCGGTGGCAACGATGCCGTCGACCATGTTGGACCGGACGAGCTCCGCATACAGGTCCATGCAGCCGCCCGCCGAAGTCGATCCCGCGATCACCAGGAAGATCGTGCAGTCCTTGTCCTCCAGCATCTGGTTGTAGATGCCGGTCGCGCGCGCGAGGTCGCGGCTGGTGAAGCTCATCTTCCCCATCGCGTCGATGATCGGCCGCGCATCGAACGAACGGATGTCGACATGGTCGACAGTGGTGGAAAGCAGCTCCGCCTTGCGGGTGTCGTTGGCGATGTTGTTCATGTCTCAGGTCCCGTAGTCATTGACCAGCGTCGTTAAGGGGACGCGGAAACCCGTTTCGTGTTCCCCTCCCATTTTAGGGAGGGGTTAGGGGTGGGTAGCGAGCGAAGCGAGCATCGCGGCGGCGGGATTCGCTCGGCCTGGCGGCCGACACCCACCCCTAGCCCCTCCCTTGTCGGGAGGGGAATAGCTACAGCGTGACGACGTTCGAGGCGACCTCTTCGGTCCCGGCGGTGTACAGCGACACCATCGGCTCGTCGGTGACCTCGACCGTTTCGGCGCGGCCAAAGCCGTTGAAGCCGGTGCGCATCGCGCAGCCATAGGCCCCGAGCATGCCGATCTCGAGATAGTCGCCCGGCTGCACGTCGGCCGGCAGCATGAACGGCCCCGCCATATGGTCGAGATCGTCGCAGGTCGGGCCGTAGAAGCTGAACGCCATCGGTCTGGCGCGGCTGTCCGGCTCGCGCAGCAGGCTGACCGGGAAGCGCCAGCCGACATGAGCCGCATCGAACAGCGCACCATAGGCGCCGTCGTTGATGTACAGCTCGTCGCCGCGGCGCTTTTCGACGCGCACGACCAGCGAGCTGTACTCGGCGCAGAGCGCACGGCCCGGCTCGGCCCACAGCTCCGCCGAATAGCTGACCGGCAGGCTCTCGAAGGCGCGGTGGATCGTCTCGAAATACAGCTCGAGCGGCGGCGGCTCCATGCCGGGATAGCTGGACGGAAAACCCCCGCCGACGTCGATCACGTCGACGGTGACCGCGGCTTCGACGATCGCCTGGCGCACGCGCTCCATCGCCTGCGCATAGGCATCGGGCGTCATCGCCTGCGAACCGACATGGAAGCAGATGCCGAGCGCGTCGGCGGCCTGGCGAGCCGCGAACAGCAGCTCCTTCGCTTCGAGCGGCGACACGCCGAACTTGGACGCGAGGCTGAGCTTCGAATAATCCGAAGACACGCGCAGCCGCACGCAGAGCGTCAGATCGCTGGCGCCGTTGGTCGCGCGGACGATCTTGTCCAGCTCTTCCATCGAATCGAGCGAGAAGGTGCGCACGCCATGTTCGGCATAGGCCTCCGCGATCGCTTCCTCGGCCTTCACCGGATGCATGAAGCAGAGCACCGCCTGCGGCAGGGTCTCGCGCACCAGCCGCACCTCGGCGATCGAGGCGACGTCATAGTGCGTTACGCCGCTGTCCCACAGGATGCGGAGCAGGTCCGGCGACGGATTCGCCTTCACCGCATAGAGCGTCTTGCCCGGAAACTTCTCGACGAAGAAACGGGCAGCGCGCCGGGCGGCGTGCGGACGAATGAGCGTGACCGGCTGGACCGGGCGTGCTTTTGCAATATCGGCCCCGCAGGCGGGTCCGGTGGGGGCGACAGCTAGCCCCAGCGCGCTATGATGCTTGTGCAATTCAAGGGACCTCCAATTGCCTCGCGGCAGAGTTGCGAACAAAGCTGCCTTGCGGTGGAAGTCCCATGGGGCAGCGGGGCGCGATATATGAACGGCGGACCCCCCTGTAAAGTGATGAATTAAGGCCCCTTTCAAAACGGAGACAAAGCGTGATTTCAGGGCGACAGCCTGACCGGACCGGTGTCGTTAGAGCGTTGGAAAAGCTGGACAAGATTGTCTCGCCGACGCCGCTTCTGCAGGCGGAGATCGGCGGGCGGACCGTCTATCTGAAGGCCGAATCGCTGCAGCCGATGGGCGCGTTCAAGCTGCGCGGCGCCTGGCATCGACTCACCGATCTCACCGAAGCGGAGCGGGAAAAGGGCGTCGTCGCCTTTTCGTCCGGTAACCACGCGCAGGGCGTCGCCTGGGCCGCCAGGCGACTCGGGATCCGTGCGACGATCGTGATGCCGGCCGATTCGCCGAGGAAAAAGCTCGACAATACCCGTGCGCTGGGCGCCGAGGTGGTCACCTATGATCGCATGACCGAAAGCCGCGAAGCGATCGCCGCACGGATTGCCGCGGATCGCGGCTCGGTCGTGGTGCCGAGCTTCGACGATCCGTGGATCGTCGAAGGACAGGGGAGTGCGGGCCTGGAAGCGTGCCGTCAAATGGCTGCGCTCGGCCTCGCGGCGCCGGACCGGATCGTCACGCCGTGCGGCGGCGGCGGGCTGGCCTCCGGACTCGCGCTCGCGGTGCCCGATGCGGAGATCGTGATTGCGGAGCCGGAAGGCTGGGACGACATGACGCGCTCGCTGGCCGGAGGCGAGATCGTGCCGGTCGGCCCAAATCCGCCGCCGACCGCCTGCGACGCGCTGCAGACCCTGAAGGTCGCGCCGCTGACTTTTGGCATCCTGAAGGCGCGCGGCGCGCATGGCGTGGCCGTCAGCGAGGCCGAAGCAGGCACGGCGATGCGCTGGGCATTAGACAATCTTCGCCTGGTGCTGGAGCCGGGCGGCGCGGTCGCGCTTGCCGCGCTGCTGGCGGAGAAAGTGGCGCCCACCGAGCGGACGCTCGTCATCCTGTCGGGCGGCAATGTCGATGCCTCCACGTTCAAGCGAATGGTTTTCGATCACTGATATTGCAAATCGCTCTCAATAGCAGCTAAAGCGCCCGCAACATCAACGCGGGGAGCTTTTCGTGTATCGTCTGTCGCTTGGGTCCGTTCTCGTCCTTCCGTTCGTCTGTGCCGCCTCGGCCGCTCACGCCGCCGAGGCGGTTGGGGATGGGGACGGCTCCGACATCGTCGTCACGGCCGCCCGCTCGGCGCTACCGGCGAGCGCGCTGCCGCTGACCGTGGATGTGGTCGGGGCGGAGGAACTGGCGCAGCAGGCGGCGATTAGCGGATCGGTCGTCGATGCCGTCTCGACCCTGACGCCGTCCTTCTCGCCGACCCGGCAGAAATTGTCGGGCGCGGGGGAGACGCTGCGGGGCCGCTCGCCGCTCTATGCGATCAACGGCATCCCGCAATCGACGCCGCTGCGCGACGGCTCGCGCGACGGCTTCACGATCGATCCGTTCTTCGTCGACCGGGTCGAGCTGATCTTCGGATCCAACGCGCTGCAGGGCATCGGCGCGACCGGCGGCGTCGTGAACCAGGTCACCGTCGGCGCGCCCAAGGTCGAGGGACTGAGCGGCCGCGCGCTGGTGCGCGGGATGGCCGACGGCGATTTTCACGGCGACGGTCTGGGCGGAAAGGTCGCCGGTTTGCTGAGCTGGAAGAGCGGCCGGTTCGATGCGACCGCCGGTGCCGCTTTTGAGAAGCGCGGCGCCTTTTATGACGCGCGCGGACGGCGGATCGGCGTCGATTCGACCCAGGGCGAGATCCAGGACTCGGACACGCTCTCGCTGTTCGGCCGCTTCGGCTATGAACTGGGCGACAGCGCCCGGCTGGACCTGATCCTCAGCCGCTTCGAGCTGAAGGGCGACGGCGACTATGTCTCGCTCGCGAACAGCGCCGACATCGCCCGCCGTATCCCGGCGACCGCCGTGCGCGGCGATCCGCCGGGCGTCCCCGCCGCGAACCGCACCGAAAGCGTCGCCCTGTCGCTGACGGACCCCGATCTGGGCGGCGGCAATTTCGTTGCGCAAATTTTCTTCAACCGCTCCCGCGACACCTTCGGCGGCGATCCGACGCCGATAGCGACATTCCAGGACCCGCGGATCGCGCCGGTCGGAACGCTGTTCGACCAGTCGCAGAACCGTTCGCGCAAATATGGCGGCAAGATCAGCTATGAACGCGAAGTGCCGGGCATCCCGGGCCTGACTGCGATCGCCGGCTTCGACGCCCTGTTCGACCGGACCGAGCAGCGCCTGATCGCGACCGGCCGGATCTGGGTGCCGCCGACCGACTTCCGCAGCCTGGCGCCGTTCGGCCAGCTCAACCTCGCCTTATTCGGCGGCAAGCTCCGCCTGGCCGGCGGCGCGCGGTGGGAGAATGTGAAGATCACCGTCGACGACTTCACCACCTTGTTCTCGGCCGGGGCGACCGACGTCGCCGGCGGCAGCCCGAGCTTCAGCGACGTGCTGTTCAACGGCGGCGTCATCGTCGAGCCGGTGCCGGGCATCCGCGCCTATGCGAGCTATGCCGAAGGCTATACCGTGCCCGACGTCGGCCGCATCACCCGCGCGATCAAGACCGACGGCGTCGATATCGACGACTTCCTCGACATCAGCCCGATCGTCTCGAACAACCGCGAGGTGGGCGTCGAGGCTAAACATGGGCCGCTCGACGCCAGCGTCGCCTATTTCTGGTCGTCGAGCGACAAGGGCCAGCTGCTGGTGCTGAACGGCGGTGTGTTCGACGTGCAGCGGCTCCGGGTCGAGATTCAGGGTCTCGAGATCAATCTGGGGGTGGAGACGCCGATCCCGGGCTTGCGTGTTTCGGCCGGCTACGCTCATCTCGACGGCCGTTACGACAGCGACACGCCGCCCGACGGGATCGTCGATACCGATCTCGACGGCGCCAACATCTCGCCGGATCGGCTGAACCTCGCCGCGAATTACACACGGGGCCCGTTCACCGCGCGCTTCCAGACCCAATTCTACCTGGGCCGCAGCTTCACGGGAAAAGTGCGCGTGCCCGAGAATGATTTCGAGGGCTACACGATTGCCGACGTATATCTGGGTTACGATACCGGCATCGGCCAGCTGACCTTTGCCGTTCAGAACCTCTTCAACCGGCAATATATCGACTATAGCAGCGACACGACGCGCCCCGGCGACCGCTCGCGCTTCTTCGCCGGCCGCGGCCGCACCTTCACGCTTGGCTGGGATTACCGCTTCTGATGATGCGCGCGCTCGACCTTCTGCATCGCTGGACGGGCGGCCTGATCGGCCTGCTGCTCGCGCTGCTGGGCGCGAGCGGCACCATCCTGCTGTGGAAGGAGGCGTGGCTGCGCTGGATGCTGCCGGGCGCGGCGGACCCGCGCGTCACAGACGCGGCCGTGCTGGGCGATCTGACTGCGCACATCATGGCGGATGCGCCGGGCTCGATCCTGTTCGCGACTGACGGCTTCGGCCTGAACCGCGTGAACTTCGGCGAGCGCGGCGCCTATATCGACCAGGCCGGCCATGTCGTCGCGCGCTGGGACTCGGTGTGGGACCGGCCCGAATTGTGGCTGTTCGACTTCCACCATTACCTGTTTTCGGGAGAGACCGGAGAGACGGTGGCCGGCATCGCCGGGCTGATCGGGCTCGCCTTTGTGGTGACGGGCATCCTGCTCTGGTGGCGCACGCGGCGGACTTTCCGCTTCCGCCTGCTGCCGAAGCGGATGACGCGGCCGGCGATCGTCATCCACCACCGCGATCTCGGCATCGTGATGGCGCCGCTGCTGCTGTTGTCGATGGTAACCGGCACGATGATGGTCTTCCGGCCTGTCGCCGATCTGGTGCTGCGGCCGGTCGCCGCGCCGGGCACCGTCACTGCCAGCCTTGCGCCGCCGAAGATCGAGGGTGGCGCGCTCGACCGGGCAGCGCTCGACTGGCGGCGGATCGTGCCCCAAGCGCTCGCCCGCTATCCCGGCGCCGAGCTGCGCGTGATCTCGATGCCTAAAAAGGCCGGCGACCTCGTCTCGATCCGGCTGAAGCAGCCGGCCGAATGGCTGCCCAACGGCCGCACCGGCGTCTGGGTCGATCCCGCTACCGGCAAGATCGTCGCGACCAGAGACGCGCTCGCGATGCCGACCGGCGCGAGGTGGTTCAACAAGGCCTATCCGCTCCATTCGGGCAAGATCGGCGGCGTGCTTTACCGGACGGTGATGACGCTCTCCGGTCTCACGCTGGCGATGCTCGGCAGCCTGGCGGTCTGGAGCTTCTGGACCGAACGCGGTCGGCGCAGGCGCGCGGAGTCGCGGCGAAGGCGCGCGCTTGCTATCGAGCCGGCATGACCGGCCCTTCGCCCCTGATTCTATCCGTCCTGATGATCGCTGCGGTCGCGCTGGCGATCGGCGGCATCGCGCAGCTCCGCCGCAAGGAAAAGCGCGGCTGGCTGATGCTGGTGATGGCCGCCGTGCTGGTCGGCAACGTCCTGATCTGGAGCCTCTAGGCGGCCGCGACGCGTTCCGGCAGATTGTCGAACACGCGCCGGATTTCCTGGAGCACCTCAACCGTCTTTTCCAGATCCTCGTCCTGGAACTCGGACATCAGCGGCTCGATCTCCGGGGCCATTCGGGAAACCGCATCGGCATGCGCGGAGCGGCCGGCGGCGGTGATGCCGACGATCTGGTCGTCGCCATCGCCGATCCGGCCGATCAGGCCCTGCTGTTCCAGCGTGCCCAGATGCACGTCCATCTCGTCGACCGTCACCTGGAACATCCAGGCAAGGATCGACTTGCGCTCCTGATCACGGTTGTTGCGGACGAAATAGTTGAGCGCGCCGAACTGGCCGGCGGTCAGGCCCGAGGTTTCGATCGTACCGAGATGGTTTCGAACGAGGTGCTCGACCACCGCGATTTCGGTGAACAGGTCCAGCAGCAGCTTTTCGCGATCAGCCATGACGCGCCTCCCCGCAAGCTCACCGGATCGGGCAGCTCGGATCCAGCCGGAAGTCGAGATACCGGTCCACGCTGCCCATCAGCTGCGGCATCTCGTGCTCGAAAAAGTGGTTTGCGCCCGGAATGGTGTCGTGATGGATGGTGATGTGCTTCTGCGTGCGCAATTTGTCGACCAGCTTCTGCACCGCCGACGGCGTCACCACCTCGTCCGCCTCGCCCTGCACGATGATGCCGGAGGCCGGGCAGGGAGCGAGAAAGCTGAAGTCGTACATGTTCGCAGGCGGCGCGATCGAAATGAAGCCGCGCACTTCGGGCCGGCGCATCAGCAGCTGCATGCCGATCCACGCGCCGAAGCTGACGCCGGCAACCCAGGTCTGCTGCGCCTCCGGGTGAAAGCTCTGCACCCAGTCGAGCGCGGCGGCCGCATCGGACAGCTCGCCGACGCCGTTGTCGAACGTGCCCTGGCTCTTGCCGACACCGCGGAAATTGAAGCGTAGGGTCGCGAAGCCGCGCCGCGCGAAAGTCTGGTAGAGCGCCTGGACGATGCGGTTGTTCATCGTCCCCATCGCCTGCGGATGGGGATGCAGGATCATCGCGACCGGCGCGCGCGGGCGCGGCGGAGGAGCGAAACGACCTTCAAGGCGGCCCTCCGGGCCGGGAAAAATCACTTCGGGCATAGCACCTTGATCGAAAATGCGCCCGGAATGGTGGCGCGGAGTTGCGGCGCTATATAGGATCGGAGCCTGAATTCGCAAACGAGTCCGTCACACGTTGAGCCAGCGTCTCTATCTCGACCATGCCGCCACCACGCCGATGGTGCTTGCCGCGCGCGAGGCGATGCGCGCCGCGATCGCGCGCTGGGCCAATCCGTCGTCGCCCCATGCCGAGGGCCGCGCCGCCCGCGCGATGCTGGAGGACGCACGCAGCCGCATCGCCAAGGCGCTCGGCTGGGACGGCGAGGTGATCCTGACCGGGGGCGCCACCGAAGCGATCCGCATCGCGCTGGTCCGCACCAAGTGCGACGCCCGCATCGTCTCCGCCGTCGAGCACGAGGCGGTGCACCGGGTAGCGAGCGACGCCTTCTTCCTCCCGGTGCAGCAGGACGGCACGGTCTTGCCCGATGCGCTGACCGGCCGGCTGGGTGCGCTTGGGGCGAAAGCGCCTTTGGTCGCGATCCAGGCGGTCAACAATGAAATCGGCGTCTGCCAGCCGGTCGACCAGCTCGCCCCGATCGTGCGCAAGGCGGGCGGGCTGCTGTTCGCCGACTGCGCCCAGAGCGCCGGCAAGGCGGCCTTGCCGGACGCCGACCTGATCGCGATTTCCGCGCACAAATTCGGCGGTCCGCCCGGGGTCGGCGCGCTGCTTGTCCGCGATCTCGGCATGCTGGAAACGAGCGGCGGGCAGGAGAAAGGCTATCGCGCCGGCACCGAGAACCTGCCGGGCGTCGTCGCGATGGCTGCCGCGCTGGAGGAGGGCCGCGGCTGGGTCGACCGCGCCGCCGACCTGCGCGCGCATCTGGACGGCGCGATCGAGGCGGCGGGCGGCGAGGTCGTCGCAAAGCGCTCGCCGCGGCTGGCGACGATCGGCGCCTATCGGATGCCCGGCGTCGCCGCTTCGGCGCAGCTGATCCAGCTGGACCTCGCCGGGATCGCGATTTCGGCCGGCAGCGCCTGCTCGTCGGGCACGCTGAAGTCGAGCCATGTGCTCTCCGCGATGGGCTGGGGCGAAGCGGAGGCGGGGCAAGTGATCCGCGCCAGCTTCGGCCCCGAAACCAGCCGCGCCGACATCTACCGCTTCGTCGAGGCCTGGAAGCGGATCGCGGAGAGCGCGCGCAGCCGCGCAGCGTGATGCAACCGATCTACCTCGACTATCAGGCGACCACTCCGCTCGCCTCGGAAGCACAGGCGGCGATGGAGCCATGGCTGGGCCAAAAGTTCGGGAATCCCCATTCGCCGCACCGGATGGGCCGCGAGGCCAAGGCGGGGGTGGAGTTTGCAAGGGAACAGGTGGCATCCCTCATCCGCTCGTCCCGAGCGAAGTCGAGGGGCGATAGCCCGTCCTGGGAGAAGCGCCCCTCGACTGAGTTCGGGACGAGCGAGGCTGGGCACGGGCAGGTGGTGTTCACCTCCGGCGCGACTGAAGCCGCCAACCTTGCCCTGAAAGGCGCTGCATGGGCAGCTCCACCGAACCGGCGCAAGATCGTCACGCTCGCGATCGAACACGCCTGTGTGCTCGATACGGTGCTCTGGCTCGGCAGCCATGGCTTCGAGGCCGTGGTGCTCCCGGTCGGCCATGACGGGATCGTCGACCTGGACACTGTAAGGGAAGCGGTGGACGACCGCACTGCAATCGTCGCGGCGATGCTGGTCAACAACGAGATCGGCGTGATCCAGCCGGTCGCCGAGATCGGCCGCATCGCGCGCGAGGCCGGCGCGCTGTTTTTCTGCGATGCGGTGCAGGGACTGGGCCGCGTGCCGCTGCCCGACGCCGACCTGATCGCCGTTTCGGCCCACAAATTATTCGGTCCCAAAGGCGTCGGCGCCCTCTGGCTTCGCGGCGGCGTTGCGTTGGAGCCGTTGATGCACGGCGGCGCGCAAGAAGCAGGCATTCGGTCGGGCACGCTAAGCCCTGCGCTCTGTACCGGCTTCGGCGCCGCCGCCGCATTGGCAGCGGTCCGCTCGGCAGAGGATACCGCGCATGTCGAACGGCTCTGGTCGCTGGCGGTGGCCAGGCTGCGTGGCTGGACGATCAACGGTTCGACGGAGCGGCGGTACCGCGGCAACCTGAACGTTCGCGCCGACGGGCTCGATGCGGCGCGGCTGATCTCCGACGTGCGCGGCGTCGCTTTCTCGGCGGGCTCGGCCTGCGCGAGCGGCTCCGGGCGCCCGAGCCATGTGCTGAAGGCGATCGGCTTGTCCGATGCCGAGGCGCGGTCGAGCATCCGGCTCGGCTTCGGCCGCTACACATCCGAGGAGGAACTGGAGCGCGCGCTCGACCTGATCCTTGCTGCCGCCGCCGCGCAGGGGCTGAAGGCCGCGTGACGCGCGTCCGCTTCATCAGCGCGGACGGCGCGACCGTCCGGGAGGTCGAGGCGGCGCCCGGCGAGCGGCTGCTCGACGTCGCGCAGGCCGAAGGCCAGCCGCTCGAAGGCACATGCGAAGGTCAGATGGCCTGCTCGACCTGCCACGTGATCGTCGACGCCGCCGATTTCGCGAAGCTGCCGCCCGCGTCCGAGCCGGAAGAGGACATGCTGGACCTCGCTGCCGGCGCGACGCGTCACAGCCGCCTCGCCTGTCAGATCTACCTGAGCGAAGCGCTCGATGCCCTCACTGTCCGCATCCCGCCCGAGGTACGCAACATGCAGGGCCGCTAGGGCGCACAAACCGTTTACCGCGGCGCGAAAATCGCGCTAGGTGAGGGACATGCAAGGGGCAGAGGGCGAAAAGGCGGCCGACGCGGATCTCCGCCTGAACGCCATTCTCGACAGCATCGCCGACGGTTATTGCATCGTCGACGGCACATGGCGCATCCGTAGCTTCAATCGCGCGGCGGAAGCATTCTTCGGCCGCGGCCGCGCCGAGATGCTGGGGCGCAGCTTCTGGGAAGCCATTCCCACCGTCGCCGGCACGATGTTCGAGACCAATTTCCGCCGGGCCGCGGCAGGGGAAGCGGTGCATTTCGAGGCGGAATCGACCGCCTTTCCGGGCCGGGAGGTGGCGCTCACGGTCTCCCCGTTGCCGGGCGGCGGCATCGCGATCGTGTTCAACGACATCACCGCGCAGCGGCGCGCCGAGCGGACGGTTCGCGAGAGCGAGGCGCGCTTCCGCCTGATCGCCGATTCCGCGCCGGTACCGATGTGGGTCACGTCCCTCGACCGCAAGCGCTGGTTCGTGAACCGCGCCTATGCCGAGTTCCTGGGCGTCAGCTATGAAGACGCGCTGACGCTCGACTGGCGCAGCATCATCCATCCCGACGATATCGGCCGCATCCTGAAAGAGCAGGTGGAGAAGGAAGCCTCGCTGCAGCCTTTCGCGCTGGAGGCGCGGTACCGCACGACGGACGGCGGCTGGTGCTGGCTCCGTTCCTATTCGCAGCCGCGTTGGGGGCCGGACGGCGAGCATGTCGGCTTTATCGGCGTCGCCTTCGACATCACCATCGCGAAGGAAGCCGAGCTGGCGCTGCAGCAGCAGGTGGCGGAGCGCACCGCCGAGCTGGAAGCGCTCTACACCAAGACGCCGACCATCCTGCAGTCGCAGAACGCCGAAGGGCGGCTCGTCAGCGTGTCCGACCGCTGGCTGGAATTCATGGGTTTCGACAGCCGCGACGAAGTGATCGGCCGATCGTCGCTCGATTTCGCCGCGCCGGGCAGCCGGGAGCAATATTTTGAGCATGACTGGCCGGCGCTGATGGCCGGCCGAGAAATCAAGGAATCCGAATACCGCGTCGTCAGGAAGAGTGGCGAGGTGGCGGACGTGCTCGTCTCGTCCCGTCCGTGGCATGACAGCCAGGGCCGCTTCGTCCGCACGATGACTGCCATCATCGACGTGACTGCCCGCAAGCGCACCGAGGAAGCGCTGCGCCAGGCCCAGAAGGTCGAGGCGATGGGCCAGCTGACCGGCGGCGTCGCGCACGATTTCAACAATCTGCTGTCGCCGATCATCGGCGGGCTGGACCTGATGCAGCGGCGCGGCATCGCCGACCCGCGCGCCCAGCAGACGGTCGCCTCCGCCCTGCAGGCGGCGGAGCGGGCGAAGACGCTGGTCCAGCGGCTGCTCGCCTTCGCGCGCCGCCAGCCGCTGCAGCCGGCGCCGGTCGATGCCGGGCGGCTGATCGAAGGCATGGCCGAACTGATCGGCTCGACCGTCGGGCCGCGCATCCGGCTGGAACTGGACGTACCGCACGATCTGCCGCCCTGCCTGGCCGATCCGAACCAGGTCGAGATGGCGCTGCTGAACCTGAGCGTGAACGCGCGCGACGCGATGCCCGATGGCGGCACGCTCACCATCGCCGCGAGCGTCGAGCAGGTGAGCGATGGCGCGCAGGATCTCGCGGCGGGCAGCTATGTCCGCCTGTCCGTCGCCGACACCGGCTGCGGGATGGATGAAGGCGTGGCGGCGCGCGCGATCGAGCCCTTCTTTTCGACCAAGGGCATCGGCCGCGGCACCGGGCTTGGACTGTCGATGGTCCATGGCCTCGCCGCACAGCTGGGCGGCGCGCTGCGGCTGGAGAGCACGCTTGGCGAAGGCAAATGTCCAGCTCTGGCTCCCCTGCGCGGCCGGGCGGCCCGAAGCCGGAGCGGAAGGGCAGGCGCCGCGCACCATCGCCGGTGCAGGCACTGCGCTGCTGGTCGACGACGAACCGCTGGTCCGCGCCTCGACTGCCGAGATGCTGGAGGATCTCGGTTTCTCCGTGATCGCGCTGGAATCGGCCGACGAGGCTGCCGCGCGGCTGGCCGGCGGACTCACCGTCGACCTCGTCGTCACCGATCACCTGATGCCCGGCATGACCGGCGCCCAACTCGCCAGAACCGTTCGTGCGACCGGAGCAGGAACGCCGGTGCTGATCATTTCGGGCTATGCCGACGCCGGCGGCATCGACGCCGACCTGCCCCGCCTCGCCAAACCCTTCCGCCACGCCGACCTCGCCGCCGTGCTGACCAACCTGATCGGCTAGCGGTTCCTGGGTCGCTGTCGCCGGACTCGGTCCGGCGCATCGGTGCGGAAATCCTCGAACGAGAAGATCGCCGAGCCGCTGTCGCCGAGCGGGACCAGTGCGGTGCCGAAAATGCCCCTCGTGCCGCCCGTGCCGATCACGCCGCCGATCTCTCCGTGGATGCCGGGGCTCGGCTTGCCCAGCGCGGCGTCGAATTCGGCCTCCTTCGCGCGGCGTTCGTTTTCGGCCAGGATGCGTTCCTTTTCCTCCGGCGAGAGGCGGCGGACGTCCGACTGACCGAAGCTCTCCGCGGTCTGCGCCGCCGCGGCCGAGGCGAGGCCGATGGCGACCAGGGCGAACGCGGAAAGGAAGCGCAGCATCGGAGAAGGCCTGTGCGTCCTGCGATGAAGGGCAGATGAACGAGGCGCGGACCCGTTGTCGCGCCTGCCGCACTGGGCTAGGCGACACTGGCGATGCGTTCCGCGTATGCCTTGCCGTCGGATCCGGATCGCTCCTTCTATCGACGACGCGCTCCCGCACTCGCGCTGACGCTCCTCGTCCATTTGCTCCTGCTGCTGATGCTGCTGAAGCTGTCGCCGCCGGACTGGGTGCGCCGCAAGCAGGACCTTGGCCCCATCACGTTCCAGCTTTCGCCGCCCGCTCCCAAGGCGGAGCAGCACAAACGAACGGCAGGGAAGGTCAAGCGAGCCAGCAAGGCGCCGCCGTCAGCGCCTAAGAAGCCGCCGCCGCTGCCGGTCCCCGCCATGCCGTTCCTGATCCCCGGCCTCGAGCATTTCGACCTGCGCCAGGTCCGGTCCAGCGCCACCGAGAGTGCCGCGGCCGATCAGCAGCAGGACAGCGCTGCCGCCTATGGGCCCGGCGAAGGCCCCGGCGGCGCGCGGCTCTATTATGCCGAATGGTATCGCGAGCCGACGTCGGCCGAGCTCTCTTATTATCTGCCGCCGGGCCGCGTGGTCGGCTGGGGGATGATCGCGTGCCAGACGGTCGAGCGCTATCATGTCGATAATTGCCGAACGCTGGGCGACTCGCCGCCGGGATCGGGGCTGGCGCGGGCGATCCGCCAGGCGGCGTGGCAGTTCCTCGTCCGCCCGCCTCGGATCGACGGCAAGCCGGTGATCGGCGCCTGGGTGCGGATCCGCATCGAGTTCACCGAAAATGGCGGGATCAGCAGCGCCTCGCAGCATTGATCGTTCGCGTCAGGCCTTCGGCCGCGGTTTCAGTCCGGTCGAGGCGATGTGCCATGCGCGCTGCTCGGCGGTGCAGCCGGGGACGTCGTTGCAGCGCCTGAGCGTCACCGGGCCTTTGAGCCGGAACGGATCGCCCGACTCCAGCCGGCCATAGGCGACCACGGGTACCTCGACATAGAGCGAGCCGGCGGCGCCCTCGATGCGGCCGGGCGCGCCGATCTCCGCATGATATTCGGCATATTTGTCGAAGCTGCGGGCAAAGGCGCGCGCGTTCATGCCGCTGGACCGCCCGCCGTCGGACCAAAGCGCCCAGGCGCGGCGGTAGCGGCCCTGCTCGATCAGCGCGTAATAATGCTGCACGACCTGGGCGGCGCCCTGCGCGCTGGTCTTTCCGATCGGCCCTTCGGGGATCGGCGTGCGATCGTCGGGCAGCCCGTCAGGTGTGCCGGGCGCCGGCGGCTCGACCGGAGGGGGCGTCGGGGCAGGGATCGGTGTCGTAGTCGGGATCGGTGTCGGAATGGGCGTGGGACGAGCCGTCGCCGATATGCTGGGCATCGGCGTCGGCGTCGGCGTGGTGGCGGAGGGTGTGGCGTCGTTCCGGTTCGACGGAGCGGGCGCGCTGCAGGCGGCGACCGCGGCGAGAAGCACAGGGGCAGCGTATTTCATGGCCTTCCAACTCGCTCTGTCCGCTCCGGCTCCCGCACACGTTGACTTCCCCCGCCGAAAGGCCATGTTGGCTGGGAGATGACGAGCGCTTTTTGCCTTTCACGCAACGAGTTGCATCCCGGGAGCAGCACGGCACGCCCCTCCGCCCCGGACCGCGCGGCCGGCTGAGCCGGACGCGGGCCGGGGGTTATCGCCGGGCGGGCCGAGGCTCGCCCTGATCGCGGCCGCTGCGGCCGCTCTTTCCGACGCCGATGGCATGCGCGCCCAGACGCTGCAGCCGCTTCGCGCGCGGGAAGCTGGTGATGGAGGCACTATGTCCGATCGTTTCCTCGTCGAGTTCGAGCGCCGGCCCGCAGGCGTCGCGGTGCGCGTTCCCGGCGGCTTCCGCTTTTTCGCATCCGACCCGGATTTCGGCACGCTGGAAGGCAACGTCTTCCCGCGCGTCCGCAGCCTGATGGCCCAGGTCACGCGGCGGGGCAGGGCCGTGCGGCGTCGGCGTGCGCCGGCCGCCCGCGGCTTGCGCCCGCGACCGTGCTGAGCCGGAGGGATGCGGGATGCTGGAAAGTCTTTCGCTGGCCGCGCACGGCCAGGCCGAGCTTTGGGCCGCATTGCACAAGGAGGCGCCGTTCCGCCTCGCCGAATGCGAACGGCACTGCCTGATCGCGCTCGCCCTTTCGGCCGACGATGATGTTGCCGCTCACCTGCTGCTGAAGAAGGTGAAGCTGGCGCGGATCTCCGACCGGTCGGAGCTGCCTCGCGATGTGGTGCGGCTGAGCAGCCGGGTCACCTATCGCCATGGCGGAGAAGCGGCTGCCCAGGTCCGGCTGTGCCACCCGTCCTCGATCGACTGCGAAGGGGTCGACGTCGCCAGTCTGCTCGGCGCCGGGCTGGTCGGGCTCGAGTCCGGGCAGTCGGTGCTTTGGCCTGGCGCGGATGGACGTTTGGCCACGCTCGAGGTGCTGGCGGTGGAGAATGGAGATTCCGATGGCAGATAATGAGCACTCGCCGCCTGTCGAGCCGCGGCGGACGGCACGCGTGATTCCGTTCCGGCGAGCGCCGGCGCGGCGGCCCGAGGAGGAACCGGAGCCGCCCAGCGCGGCCTGACGATCAGGCCGCGGCTTTGCGCCGCTCCGCGAGCTCCTGGTTCAGCATTTCGGCGAGCAGGAAGGCGAGCTCCAGGCTCTGCGCCGCGTTGAGGCGCGGATCGCAATGCGTGTGGTAGCGGTCGGCCAGGCTCTGCTCCGTCACAGCGACCGCGCCGCCCGTGCATTCGGTGACGTTCTGGCCGGTCATCTCGCAATGGATGCCGCCGCCGAAACTGCCTTCGGCGCGGTGCACGGCGAAGAAGCCGCGGACTTCGGCCAGGATGCGCTCGAACGGTCGCGTCTTGTAGCCGTTTGCGGCCTTGACGACGTTGCCGTGCATCGGGTCGCAGCTCCACACGACCGGATGGCCTTCCCGGCGGACGGCGCGGACCAAGGGCGGCAGCCCGGCCTCGATCCGGTCATAGCCATAGCGGGTGATCAGCGTGATCCGGCCCGCCTCGCGTGCCGGATTGAGCGCATCCAGCAGGCGGATCAGCGTGTCAGGCTCCAGGCTCGGGCCGCATTTGATGCCGATCGGGTTGCCGATGCCGCGCATGAACTCGACATGCGCCGAGCCTTCGAAACGCGTTCGGTCGCCGATCCAGAGGAAGTGCGCGCTGGTGTCGTACCAGTCGCCGGTCAAGGAATCCTGCCGGGTCAGCGCCTGCTCATAGGGAAGCAGCAGCGCTTCGTGACTGGTGTAGAAGGTCGTGCCCTTCAGCTGCGGCACCGTTTCGGGATTGATCCCGCACGCCGCCATGAAATCGAGCGCCTCGCCGATCCGGTCAGCCAGGTCCGTATACTTCTTGGTCCAGGGGCTGCGGCCCATGAAATCATGGGTCCAGCGATGGACCTGGTGCAGGTTCGCATAGCCGCCCTGCGCAAAGGCGCGGAGCAGGTTCAGCGTTGCCGCCGACTGGCTGTAGGCTTTGACCATCCGCTGCGGATCGGGCGTGCGGCTTTCGGCCGTGAAGGCGATGTCGTTGACGTTGTCGCCGCGATAGCTGGGCAGCGAGACGCCGTCCTGTTCCTCCATGTCGGCCGACCGTGGCTTGGCGAATTGGCCCGCCATCCGGCCGACCTTCACCACCGGCAGCTTCGACGCGAAGGTGAGGACTACCGCCATCTGCAGGATCACGCGGAACGTGTCGCGGATATTGTTCGGGTGGAACTCGGCGAAACTCTCCGCGCAGTCGCCGCCCTGAAGCAGGAAGGCCTTGCCTTCCGCGACCTCGGCGAGGTCGCGCTTCAGCTCGCGCGCTTCGCCGGCAAAGACGAGCGGGGGATAGTGACGCAGCTCGGCCTCCGCGGCGGCCAATGCCGCGGCGTCGGGATAATTCGGGAGCTGGCGAGCCTCGTGCGCGCGCCAGCCGTCGGGAGTCCATTTCCGGGCCATGATCCTTTCGCAATTGCGGAAAGGGGCCGGCGATGCAAGCGAAGTCCGTCTTTGCGGCAGTATACCTCCCCTCCCTAGAAGGGAGGGGAAGTTATTAGACGTACCGGTTGCGCACCACGCGCTCGAGAACGCTGAGCGGCATCGCGCCGAGCTTCAGCACGTCGTGGAACTGCTTCAGGTCGAAGCGGTCGCCCTGGCGCTGCTTCGCTTCGTCGCGCAGCCGCGCCCAGACGGTGTGGCCGATCTTGTAGCTGCAAGCCTGGCCGGGCCGGATCGTGTAGCGGTCGATCTCGCCCTGACTACGGCCGCGGGCGATGCCGGTATGCGCCATGAACCAGTCGGTCGCCTGCTCGCGGCTCCAGCGCTTCACGTGCATGCCGGAGTCGACCACGAGTCGCGTCGCGCGGAACAGGAACGACTGGAGATAGCCGACGCGGCCCAGCGGATCGCCGTCGAACATTCCCATCTCGTCGGCCAGCTGCTCGGTATAGAGCGCCCAGCCCTCGCCATATCCGGAAAAGAAGCTGCGGCGGCGGATCAGCGGGATCTCGGTGGATTCCATCGCCAGCATCACCTGCATATGGTGACCGGGCACCGCTTCGTGGTGAGACAGCGTCGCGAGCCCGAATTTCGGCCGGTCGAACGTGTCGCGCAGGTTGATGAAGTAGATGCCGGGCCGCGAGCCGTCGAGCGTCGCGTTCTGGTAATAGCCGCCGGGGGCGCCCGCCTGGATCGACGGCGGCACGCGGCGGACCTCGACCGGCGCCTTGGGCAAGGTTGCGAAGGCTTCGGGGAGCCGCTTGTACATCGCCGCGACTTGGCCGCGCAGCTGGTTCAGCAGCGCTTCCTTGCCTTCGTCGGTATTCGGATAGAGCTGGTCCGGCCGCTTATTGAGCGCGACGAGCCGCTCGCCGACCGTGCCTTGGCTCATGCCTTCGCCCTTCAGGATCGTGTCGATCCGCCCCTCGATCTCGGCGACCTGCTCCAGCCCAAGCTTGTGGATCTCGTCGCCGGTCATCGACACGGTCGTGTAGCCCTCGGCAGCGACGGCGTAATAGGCTTCGCCCTCCGGCAGCCGCCACACGCCGGCGTCATGCGTCGCCTTCGCGCGCAGCTCGCGGACCAGCGCGCGTTGCCGGTCGAGCGCGGGGAAGACCTGTTCGCGGACGATCTTTTCCGCCTCGGCGGCGCGCTCGGGCGGCAGCTTCGCGGCTGCCAGCTTCTGCGCGAATGAGGCGACCATCACCGTCTTCGCCGGCTCGACATCGCGGACGTCGCCCAGCAGCTTCAGCGTGGTGTCGAGGATATAGTCGGGCGCGAACACGCCTTTGGCGGCATCGGCGCGCTGGCGGCCGGTGTCGTTGTCGACCGCCTTCGCCATCTGCGACAAGCGAGCGAGATAGGCGTCGGCATCCGCCGCGTTCGTCACCCTGTGCGCATTGTCGAGGAAATCGGGAATGTCCTGATAGGACCCGTTCTGCTGGCTCAGGATATAGGGCGAAAAACCGTCGCCATAAGGAAAGCGCGATCCGGCGATGGTGCGGTCGAGCTGATACTGGACGACGTCGTAATCGACCTGCGCATCGGCGCCGAGCCTGGCGCGATCGATCTTCGCAAGAGCTGCCGATTCCGCCTTGGTGCGCGCAAGGTGGCGCGCCTGGCCCGCTGCCGAGTTGTCGCTGAGCCGGCCACGCAGCGCGGCGCGCTCGCCCTTGTCGAGGCCAAGGCTGGTCGCCTGCTCCGGGCTGTCCTGCAGCCGGTCGTAGAAGAAGCGGTCGAGCAGCGTCCGCAACTCGGCGTCGGCGGCCCCCGGCGCGGCCTGCGCCAGCACCTTCGGGGCCAGTCCGATCGTCGCAAGAGCTCCGCTCGACAGAAGAAATGCGCGACGATTCATCAACCTGGCTCCATCAAATGAAGGGAATGACGCTTCCTGCCGGGACGGGACGGGACACGCAAGCGCGGTTTCGCTACAGCTCCGGAACGGGATGCCGGCACATGCGCTTGGCCTTGCCGATGACGAGGAGAGTTTCGATGGATTTGCGTATTGCGTTCGCCGCGGCGGCCCTGGCTCTGACGAATGCGCCGGCGGCGGCGCAGACCGCCAATGATGACGTAAAGTGCCTGCTGGCCTCCAATCTGTTCGTGAAGGCCGAAAAGGACCCGGGCAAACACCAGGTCGCGGTGCTTTCCTCTTATTACTATCTCGGGCGCGTCGATGCGCGTCTGTCTGGAACGCAGCTGTCGGCCGCGCTGAAGGCGCAGGCGCCGACCATCAATGCCGAAAATGCGGGTCCGACGATGACCGCCTGCGCCAAGCGCGTGCAAGGCGCGGCCACTGCCATCCAGGCGCTCGGCAAGTCGATCACCGGCGCACCGAAATAGGGGCAGCGTTCCCGATCGCGCGATCGGGCTTGACTCTAATGAGAATGATTAGCAATAGCGAACCCTAACAAGCGCAACAGCGCGAAAAGGGGTTCGTTTCATGTCTGCACGTTCCGTCGCCGCTGGCGGCGCTTATCTGGCTTTGGGGTGCATCGGTTTTCTGGCGACGGCACCCGCCGCTGCGGCGGGCGCTGCCGATGCCGCCGATCCGACGATGCTGGCCGCGGCCGAGGCGCAGTCGATCGTCGTCAACGGGCTGTACGGTCAGGAACTGGAGAGCCCGAAGGCGGTCGCGCCGTTGCTCGACACGCCGCAGACCGTCACCGTCATCAGCGACCAGGTGATCCGCAAGCAGAACCTGCTGACGTTGCGCGACGCGCTTTCGACGATCCCCGGCATCACCTTCGGCGCGGGCGAAGGCGGAGGCGGCTATGGCGACAGCATCAACCTGCGCGGCTTTTCGGCGAACAACGACCTGACGCAGGACGGCGTGCGCGACAGCGCGCAATACAGCCGCACCGATCCGTTCAACCTGCAGCAGATCGAGGTCTATAACGGTGCCAATTCGGTGTTCAACGGCGCCGGATCGGTCGGCGGCACGATCAACCTGGTGTCCAAGACGCCGCAAGCCGGCGACCTGACGATCGTGCAGGGAAGCCTTGGCACCGACGACTATTATCGCGGCTCTGTCGACTCCAACTGGCGCGCAAGCGACCTGATCGCGCTGCGGCTGAACGCGATGATCCACCGCAACGACGTGCCGGGCCGCGATGTCGAACGCTACAAGCGCTGGGGCGTCGCGCCGGCCGTGACAATCGGCATCGATGGCCCGACCAGCCTGACGCTCGCCTATCTACACCAGAAGGATGACAACACGCCGGTCTACGGCGTGCCATATTTCAGGAACCAGCTGAACGACGGCCCGCTACCGGGCACCAGCCCGACCGACTATTACGGGTATCGCAACCTGGACGAGCAGGACATTCGCGTCGACCGGTTGACCGCCACGCTCGGTCACGATTTCGGCAACGGCATGAGCCTGCGCAACCTCGCGCGCTGGCAGCGGGTCGGGCAATACAGCCAGACGAGCGCGCCGCAGGGCACGTTCTGCCTTGCCGAAACCGGGCGGCAGCCGGTTTCCGCCGCCGCGAACGACAGTGTCGGCGCACCGTGCCCGGCGGGCCTCATGCCCGGCTTGTGGCAGCCCTCCGGCCCGCGCGGGCTGGTGCGGGACCAGGAAAACCAATTGCTCTACAACCAGGCCGATCTGCGCTGGAATACGGGCGAGAAAGGGCGGCTGTTCAACACGCTGGTGATCGGCGCCGCCTTCACCTGGGAGGATTATCAGATCGAGACGGCGTCGCTGCCGCGGAACGCCGACGGCTCCGCCGTGACGCTGCCGGTCGAACAGATCGTCGATCCGGTTACGGTCTATGCGGGGCCGGTCAACTACACCGTTACCGCCCGGTCGAAGAACGAGAGCCGCAACCGCGCGGTCTATCTGTTCGACAATCTCGAGATCGGGAAGTTCGAGCTGAACGGAGCGGTGCGTTACGAGCAGAACCGTGCGCAGTTCCGCGCGATCCCGCTGCCCGTCTACGCGCCGGGCGCTCGCGTGCCGACGGCGGCGGAACTGGCGGTTCAGCACAGCAGCGAAGACCTGTTCTCATACCGGATCGGGGCCGTGTTCAAGCCGGTCGAGACGGTCAGCCTCTATGCCTCGATGGGCAATTCGAAGACCCCATCGGCGGCGACCGTGCGGCTCGACTGCGGCAGCGGATCGGGCGCCAGCTTCGCCGTTTTCTGCGACGTGGCACCGGAAAAGGCACGCACCTACGAAATCGGCGTCAAGGCGGACCTGTTCGGCGGTTTGCAGGCGACCGCGGCGCTGTTCCGCAACGAACGCACCAATTTCCGCGTGCCGTCCAACGATCCCGCGCAACCGGCGGGCCTGCAGGTGCTGGACGGTCGCTCGCGCGTCGACGGCCTCGCGCTGGGGCTGACCGGCACGATCGCGGATGGCTGGACCGTCTTCGCCAACTACACCTATCTGGACAGCAAGGTGCTGCAGAGCGTCTCCGACACCTGCCTCGCCACTCCGGGCGCGGACTGCCGCAACAGCGCCGCCATCCCTGACCCGCAACGCGGCGACGATCTGATCCAGACGCCGAAACATTCCGGCAGCCTGTTCACCAGCTACCGATTCCCGTTCGGGCTCGAGCTCGGCTACGGCTTTACCTATCAGGGCAGCTTCGCGCTCAACCAGCGGACGCTGTTGCAGCGGACGCAATACCGGTCGGACGACTATCTCGTGCACCGGATCTACGTCGCCTATCCGTTCGCGCCGGGGTTCACTGCCCAGCTGAACGTGCAGAACGTGACCAACGCGCATTATTTCACGTCGATCCGCAACAATGTGAACGCGACCAGCGGTATCGTCACCGGCGGCTGGGCCGCGCCGGGCGAGGCGCGATCGGCAGTGTTCAGCCTGGTGTATAGTTTTTGAGCCGGTTTCGCATTTTTCGTCATGCCGGACTTGATCGGGCATCCACCTTCTTCAAACCTCGCCGGGCAAGCAGGTGGACCCCGGATCAAGTCCGGGGTGACGAAGGAGTTCACCGATGATGATCGCTATCCCCGACGTCTTGACGCCCGAGCAGGTGGCGCGGGTGCGCGCGATCGTCGACGCGGCGGAATGGGTGGACGGCAATGTCAGCTCGGGGCGGCAGGCGGCGCTGACGAAGCGCAACGAGCAACTGCCCGATGACAGCGCGGCGGCGCGAGAGGCGGGGGGAATCGTGCTCGATGCGCTCGGCCGCACCGCGCTGTTCATCGCCGCGGCGCTGCCGGCGAAGGTGCTGCCGCCGATGTTCAACCGCTATGCCGGCGGCCAGGCGTTCGGCACGCATATCGACAACGCGATCCGCATCCGCGGCGACTTCCGGATGCGCGCGGACCTTTCCGCGACCGTGTTCCTGGAAGAGCCCGACGCCTATGACGGCGGCGAGCTGGTGGTCGAAGGTGCGTTCGGTACGCAGCGCGTGAAGCTTCCGGCCGGGCATCTGGTGCTCTATCCATCGTCGAGCCAGCACCGGGTCGAGCCGGTCACGCGGGGGGCACGTACCGCCAGCTTCTTCTGGATCGAAAGCATGGTCCGCGACGACGCCGCGCGGCGCAGCCTGTTCGAGCTGGATGGCGCGATTCAGGCGCTGGGCGCGAAAGTGGGGCAGGGCGATCCGGCGATCGTCCAGCTGACCGGCGTTTATCACAACCTCTTGAGACGGTGGGCGAACAGTTGAGCAAGGTCGAGCTGAGGAACCTCTGGTTCAGCGTACACAAATGGATCGGGCTGCTGCTCGCGATCCTGATCATCCCGCTGAGCCTCAGCGGATCGGCGCTGGTGTGGCACGATTGGCTCGACGCGCAGGTGAACCCGGCGCGTTACGCAGTCACTGGCCCCGCGGCGCTGCCGCCCAGCCGCTATATCGCGGCGGCCGAGGACGTACTGGCGCCTGGCGAGCGGATCGCGTCCCTGCGCTATCCGGAAGGCGCAGGTCCGGTGGTCGTGACCGCCGCGGCAGCAGACGCGGGGCCGCGGCAGCGGACCAACGTCTATCTCGACGGCGCGACTGCGCGGGTGCTCGACAAGGCGGGATCGAACGACGGCGCGGTGCGAGTGCTGCACCGGCTGCACGGCACGCTGATGGTGCCGGGCATGGGGCGGCAGATCGTCGGCTGGATCGGCGTCGCGATGCTGACTTCGTCGCTGACCGGGCTGTGGCTCTGGTGGCCGCTGACCGGCAGCGTGCGCCGCGGCTTCCGCTGGAAGCGGCGGCCGCAGTTCGACGCCAACCTCCACCACCAATTCGGCTTCTGGGTGTGCATACCATTGGCGATGCTGAGCCTGACCGGCGCGTGGATCAGTTTCCCGGCCTTTTTCGGATCGCTGTCCGGCGCGAAGCCGCCGCAACGGTCCGCACCCTCCGCGCCGCTCGTCGAGACGGCGCAGCGGGTGGACGATGTGCTGCAAGGCATCGGCGGGAGAGCTGTCGCGGTCACATGGCCGACGGATAAGAGCCCGGTCTGGAAGATTGCGCTCGAACAGGGCGAGGCCGAAGCGGCGGATGCGAGCGGCGCGGTCACAACCCGTCCGCCGCGGCCGGAGACGCTCGCGCGGACGATGCGGCGCTGGCACGACGGCACCGGCATGGGGCCGGTGTGGCAGGTCGTGATCTTCCTGGGCGGGATCATTCCAGCCGTGCTGGCCGTGACCGGCGTGACGATGTGGATCGGCACACGGCGCTGGCGCAAGCGGCCTGTGCGAAAGCTGGCGGCGGCGGAGTGAGAAAAGCCCTCCCCACGAGGGGGAGGGCTGAAATCATCGTCCCAGCAACACTCGGGCCTGGCCTGCGATCTGAGCCAGCATCGCCGCATTCGGCGATGTCGTCGCGCGGGCGCGATGGATCAGGTCGCGGAATTGGGCGACCCGGCCGGACTGCCGGGCGAGCCAGTCCTGCGTGAAGCCTTGCGGGTTCTCAGCACCGGCGCGGGCGAGGAAATCCAGCCGCATCTGCTGGAAGTCGCGGGCAAGGCCGGCGGCCAGCAGCCGTTCCCACGGATCGCTGGGGCTGAGCCGGTTCGCGGTCGCCTGCGCCCAGTCGAGCCCCAATGCTTCGCCGAGGCTGGTGAAGGCGCGCGTCAGCACGACTTCGTCGGTGTTGGTCTCGACGCCCAGCGTGGCGAGGCCGACCGCGCCGTCCATCTCGTAGAGCCGCACGACGCGGCGCACCAATTCCTCCGGCGCGCCGGCGGTGACCAGCCGGTCGGTGAGTGCCGCGGACGAGGCCTGCGCCTCTTCCTCGAGCAATCCTTCGAGGTTGGCGTCGAGCCGCTCGATGCCGGACCCGAGCCGCGCCACCAGATCGCCGGGCTGCGTGCCCGGATCGGCCGAGCGGAGGAGGTCGGCCATCTGCGCGCGCACGCCGAGCGCCAGCGCATCGAGCAAGGTGATGCGCGCAGCCTCCGTCATCGGCGCGACGTCGATCGCTTCCCATAGATCGCGCAGGCTGTAGAGCCGCTCGGCAGCGACAAAGGCCGCCGCGAGGTCGCCCAGCGCCGCACCTTCCTCCTCGGCTAGCTCGAACGGATGGATCACGCCCAGCCGGTTGACGAGGCGGTTGGCGATCTTTGTGGCGAGGATCTCGTTGCGGAGTTGGTGCTGCTCGATCGCAGTGGCGAAGCCCTCCCGCATTTCCGGCGGGAAAGCAGCGAGCAGGGCAGGCACCAGGCTGGGATCGTCGCCCAGCCGCGCGGCCTCGATCGCGTCCTGCAGCGACAGCTTGGCCGTCGAGATCAGCACCGCGAGTTCGGGCCGGGTCAGCCCGCGATTCTCCTGCGCACGGCGCAGCAGCTCGTCGTTGGCGGCCAGCCCTTCGACCGCGCGGTCGAGCCGGCCTGCGGCTTCGAACGTCTCGATCAGTCGGACATAGGCGGGCAGTTCCTCGACCGCGCCGGCCTCTGCGATCGAGAGCGCCAGCGTCTGGTGCCGATTGTCGTCGAGTACCAGTTCGGCGACGTCGCCGGTCATCCGGGCGAGCAGCGCGTTGCGATCCTCGAACGCGAGCCGGCCCTCGTTCATCTCGCGGTTCAACGCGATCTTGATGTTGACCTCATTGTCCGAGCAGTCGACGCCGGCCGAGTTGTCGATGAAGTCGGTGTTGATCCGCCCGCCATGCGACGCGTAGCCAATGCGTCCGGCCTGGGTGACGCCCAGGTTCGCCCCTTCGCCGATCACCCGCGCTCGGATATCCTCGCCGTTGACGCGGAGAGCGTCGTTGGCGGCATCGCCCACCTCCTGGTTGGATTCAGCGCGCGCCTTCACATAGGTGCCGATGCCGCCGAACCAGATCAGGTCGACCGGGCTCTTCAGGATCGCAGAGATCAGCGCCGCAGGCTCCAGCTCGGCGGTGCTGATGCCCAATGCTTCCTGCGCCTCCGGCGAAAGCTTGATCGTCTTGGCGGTGCGCGGGAACACGCCGCCGCCTTCCGATATCAGCTTTTCGTCATAATCCGCCCAGCTGGAGCGGGGCAGGTTGAACAGACGGTTCCGCTCGTCCCAGCTCTTTGCCGGATCGGGGGCGGGATCGATGAAGATGTGGCGATGGTCGAACGCGGCGACCAGCTTGATCGCCTTCGACAGCAGCATGCCGTTGCCGAACACGTCGCCCGACATGTCGCCGCAACCGACGACGCGGACGGACTCCGTCTGCACGTCGATGCCCATTTCGGCGAAGTGGCGCTGGACCGAGACCCAGCCGCCGCGGGCGGTGATGCCCATCGCCTTGTGGTCATAGCCATGGCTGCCGCCCGACGCGAACGCGTCGCCGAGCCAGAAATTGCGCTCCAGCGCGATCGCGTTGGCAACGTCGGAAAAGGTCGCGGTGCCCTTGTCCGCTGCCACGACGAAATATGGGTCGTCGCCGTCGCGCGACACGACGCGATCCGGATGCACGACCTGGCCTGCGACGATATTGTCGGTGACGGACAGCAAGGATCGGATGAAGATGCGGTAGGATTCCTTGCCTTCCGCCAGCCAGGCGTCGCGGTTCTGCGGGTTCGGCAGCTGCTTGGGAAAAAAGCCGCCCTTCGCGCCGGTTGGCACGATCACCGCATTCTTCACCCGCTGCGCCTTCATCAGGCCCAGAATCTCGGTGCGGAAATCGTCGCGCCGGTCGGACCAGCGCAGGCCGCCCCGCGCGACCGGGCCGGCCCGCAGGTGAATGCCTTCGACGCGGGGGCTGTACACCCAGATCTCGCGCCACGGCACCGGCGCCGGCAGTCCTGGCACCTGGTGGCTGTCGAGCTTGAACGCCAGCGCCTCGGTGGCGGCGGGCGAGTAGGCGTTGGTGCGGAGCGTCGCCGAGACGACGCCGCGGATCATCCGGAGGATGCGGTCGTCGTCGGCCGCCTGCACGCCGGCCAGCCCGGTTTCGATGCAGGCGAGTGCCGCATCGGCGGCGCCTTCGAAGCAATTGTCCGGATTGTGACGCGCATCGAACAGGTCGATGATGCCGCGGGCGACGGCCGGCGCGCGGCGCAGCGCATCGACAACGGTCTGGAGGCCGTAGGACAGGCCGGTCTGCCGCAGATAGCGGAACCAGGCGCGGAACAGCACCGCCTCGTGCGGCAGCATCGAGTTGGTGACGACCAGCCGGTTGAACTGGTCGTTTTCCGCCGCGCCCGACAACACGGCGGCGATCGCCGGCTCGATCACATCCGCGCGGGCAAGCAGCGTGTCGGCGACCTGGCCGTCGTCCAGCTCCAGCAGGAAATCGGAAATGTCGCCCAGTCCGTCGTCGAGCGTCGCGGGCACTTCCTCCATGACGCGGAACCCGAAATTCTCGAGCGCCGGCACCGCCGAGGACAGCGGCACCATGCCGCCGAGATTGAAGATCTTCAGCCGCAGCTGGCGGGGGCCGTCGCGGTCGAGCCGGTGCAGGCGGACCGCGCGCGTGCCGGGTTCCTCCAGCTCGGCCAGCCGCAGCACGTCCAGCGCCGCTTCGCCGGGCGTGTAGCGACCGCGGTAATAGACCGGGAAATTATTGGCGTATTTCAGGCGCAGGCGTGCAGCGCGGCCGCTATCCACATGTTCGGCAAGCGTCGCCTCGATCGCAGGCGCCCAGCCGCGCACCATCTCCCCGATCCGGCGATCGAGCGCGTCGGTGTCAGGCACATGGCCTTCGCGAATGTCCAGCGTGTAGCGGATCAGGGCAAGGTCGCCGCTTTCCAGCGCCACCGCCCAGTTCAGGATTTTGGCATCGGCCGATTCGGCCAGCATGCGGCCGATCATCACGCGCCGCGCCGTCGTCAGCTCTTCGCGCGGCAGCCACACGAACGCGAAGACGTGGCGGTCCAGCGCGCCGGAGACAGTCACCAGTTTCGGCCGGGGACGGTCGGACAGCGACATGAAAGTCAGCGCCAGCCGCTCCAGATCGGCCGGCGTGAAGGCGATCAGCAGGTCGTGCGGCAGCGTTGCGATCGCGTGCGCCAACGCCTTGCCGGCATGGCCGGCCGGATCGAAGCCGTATTTCTCCTGCAGCGCAGCCAGCCGCGCGCGCAGGATCGGGATCTTGTTCGGCGGGGTTGCCAGCGCCGCGCTGGTCCACAGGCCGGCATGGATCGACAGCGCCTTGACCTTGCCGCCTTCGCGACGCGGCAGCAGGATCAGGTCGATCGGCGCGCGGCGATGGACCGTCGCGACCACGTTCGACTTGATCAGCAGCGGCGCTTCGCCGCCATTTTCGAACCAGTCGAACGCGCGCTTCACCGAACCGGCGGCAAGCAGATGCTCCCGCCGCCCGACGCTGGAAATGCCGAGCGCGTCCGACTTGCCATTGCTGCGGTCGCGCACTTCGTGACCGAGCTGGGTGAAATGATATTCCAGGAACCAGCGCAGCAGCGCCGCGCCTTCGCCATCGGGCAGGCGATCGGCATCGGCCTTCATCGCGCGCTGCATCATCGGCCAGTCGTTCACGGCGGCGCGGACGTCGGCCAGTACGGCCTCGATCTCGTCGCAAAGCGCGCGGCGCACACGGGCATCGGCGCGCTCGACCTCCAGATAGATCATCGATTCGCGCCGGGCGCCTTCCTCGCCGGGCGCCAGCGCGAGCAGCTTGCCGTCGGCATCGCGGCGGACGCGGACCACCGGGTGGAGCACGCGGTCGATCGACAGCTCGTGCGCAGTGACGGTGCCGGCAACCGAATCGACGAGAAAAGGCATATCGTCGTTGACGATGCCGAGCCGCATGAAGCGGCGGCCATGGCCCACCGATTCCATCCGGACCGACGGCGAGCCGGCCGCGCGCTGCGCCGCGGTCTCTGCCATGAACCGTGCGGCTTCGGCCAAGGCGTCGCCGTCGAAGCCGTCAAGCTCGCCGGGCAAGGCTCCCTTCACCAGGGCACCAGAAATGTCGCTGATAAGCTTTTGATCCGGCACGTCCTGCCGGTCGCGCGTGGCCGTCGCCATGAAACTCCGCCTGCGATGTGAACCCGTTCAACGGGCTAATGGCAGGCGCTATGCGCCGGGCGCAGAACTATCTCAACCCCGTAGCAGGTCAGGCCGCAGCCTTGCGCAGGGCCTTGTCGACCAGCGCCGCGTCGGTGACAGGCGCGAGGATGGCGAGCCGGCCGGCGCCGGTGCGGCGCGCGACCAGGATCACGAACTCGTCGCTGCCCGCTTCGAGCTCGACTTCGGCCTTTGCCGGCGCAGTGCGGAGAGCCGTGCGCGCCTGCTCGCCGCGATCCGCTTTCGGCGCGGAAGCACGGTGCGCGCGCTCGGCACGGACGACGGCCTTCAGGCCGCCCTCGAAGCCTTCGAGATATTCGGCGAGCGCGCCACTTGCGACGCCTTCGCGCCGGGCGAAGCTCAAAGCCGCCGCATATTCGGTGAGGCGCGTCTTGTCGTAATCGGCGCCGAACACGAGCTTGACGATCGGCGTCATCGGCGCGCGCGCCTGCACGCTCAGCCCTTCGTTTGTCAGCAGCTCGGCATAGGCCTCGGGCTGCTCGTCGGCGGCAAGTGCGAAATCATGGGCCCGGCCGATCGCTGCATACAGCGCTGCATGGGCGCGGCCTTCCGATTGGGAAGCGCCTTCGGCACTCAGACGCGCCGCGGCGAGCCAGTCGTGCAGCGAGTGAGCAGCGGAGTCTTGTTCCGGCTCCGCCTCGGCCTCCGGCCAGATCGGCGCCGGAGCGGGCGGGGCGGGGGCGGCGCCAAGCGCGCCCGCGACCTCGCGCTCGAGCTCGTCGCTCAGCGCATCGGACGCCGCGTGCTTCCAGTTGATGACGCCATAGACATAGTCGATCGTCTCGCCGTCCGACGAAAACGGCATCAGAATGCCACGATAGAGTGTCGGCAGGCCGCGATGGTTGGTGAACTCCGCCTCGAAGCCGATCGGCGCCCGGTTGGCGATGATCTGCATGCACGGATCGGTCAGCCGCGACACAAGCGAGCGTGCCGGCACGTCGGCCACGGTGCGAATGCCATAAAGCATGTCGCACTCTTCGCGAAGCGCGCGGCCGAGATAGGTGACGGTAGGATTGTCGAGCGAGCGGCTGAAATCGAGCAGCACGCTGTGCGGCCCGAAATCGGAAATGCTGGACGGATCGAGATCCTGAATCGACGGGCAGGCGCGGCCGTTCAGCAGCGATGTCCAATATTCATAGGCGCGGACGTGCATGCGACGTTCGCTGCCGCCAATGACCGGCGGCGGCCCGTCCCAGCCGAGATCGTCCTCGTCGTCGCTGCGGTTGAAGTCGTACGCGGTGTCCATAGCCGTGCCCCGTTTGCAGCATGGTGCCGCAAGCAAGGTTAACGGCGCGTAAAGAGCGCTATTGAAACGCCCAGCGCAGCGTACGCGCGATGCCGGTCGTGCCGGCGCGGACGAGGGGCGTCAGCGGGCCGGCGCCGGCAAGACCGTGCATCCGCCGCGCCCATTCGGGCAGCAGGTCCACCGCCGCCTGCATCGTGAGCCGATGCAGCGGCTCCGCGCTTGGCTTGTGGGCGCGCGATCCGAGCACCAGTCCGGCTACCTCGCGGGTGCGCGAATCGACCTTGAGCTCCAGGCGCATCGCCTCGATCAGCCGGCGCGCCTCTATCTGGCTGCGCGGCACCGGATCGGCGCCCAATGCCTCGCCGATTCGAGCCATTTCAGCGACGTAGCGGTCGCGATCGGCGACGCGCATCCGGGGCTCCGCATAACGGATCCAGCCGGCGAGGGAGCTGACCGTCTCCGTCACATGAACCCAGGCGAGCAGGCGCGGATCGTCGGCGCGATAGGGCGCGCCGTCGGGTAGCCTGCCGGAGACGCGGGCGTGGATCGCGCGGACGCGGGCGATCGCCGCTTCCGCCTCGTCGCGCCCGCCATAGCTTGTCAGCGCGATGAAGCGCGCGGTGCGGCGGAGCCGGCCGAGCATGTCCTCGCGGAAGTTGGAATGATCCCAGACACCGGCGAGCACGGCCGGGTGCAGCATCTGCAGCAACAGGCCCGAGACACCGCCGACCATCATCGCGGTCACGTCGCCATGCACGCGCCAGACGACCGATTCGGGGCCGAACAGCCCGTCCGGCCGGCGCGCGACCGGCTTCTGCCCCTTCGCGCGATCGTTGAAGATCGACACGACTTCCGATGCGATCCGCTTCTTCAGCACCCGCGCGAAGGGTAGGGCAGCAGCACCGGCATCGGGATAACGCGCGGACATGGTGGTAACATAAGCGCGAACCGCCGGCTTGCCAGCGCCGATTCGCACTGATAAGCGCCCGCCTCGCCCTTGGCCGCTTTAGCTCAGTTGGTAGAGCATCGCATTCGTAATGCGGGGGTCGCAGGTTCGAGTCCTGCAAGCGGCACCACCATTAACATAAAGATTGGACGCGCCGGGTCGGGCGGTGTCGCTCGGCTATGGGCGGAGCGCTTCGCGCAGATTGCCTTCGGTTTTTTCGATCGCTCGCTCGTCGATACCGAGCGCGATCAACACTGCACGCTTGATGCTGCCGGCTGAGGCCGCGAGCGCGGCTTGTGCCGTCGGCAGGTCTGATCCGCTGATCCGCGCCACGATCGTCGCCGCGCGCGCCTGGAGCTTCGCGTTGGACAGGCGCATGTCGACCATCAGTCCGGCGTGGATGCGGCCGAGCCGCAGCATGATCGCGGTGGAGAGGGTGTTCAGCGCGATTTTCTGCGCAGTCCCCGCTTTCATCCGTGTGGAACCGGCGACGACCTCCGGCCCGGTGAGCAGGGCGATCGGGTGATCGGATGCCGCCAGCAGCGGGGAGCCGGCGTTGCTGGCAAGGCCGATCGTCAGCGCGCCGGCCGCTCCGGCGGCGCGGACCGCGCCGAGCGTGAACGGCGTGCGGCCGCTGGCGGCCACGCCGATCACGACGTCCGCCGGCGTGGCGCCAGCCTCGCGGATCGCGGCCTCGCCCGCAGCCGCATCGTCCTCCGCTCCTTCGACGCTTTCCAGCAGCGCCCCCATGCCGCCGGCAAGCGCATAGACGGTGCGCTCCCAGTCATAGGTCGGGCCAAGCTCGACGCCGTCGAGCACGGCCAGCCGGCCTGACGTTCCCGCCCCGGCATAGATCAGCCGCCCGTTCTCGCGCAGCCGCAGCGCAGCGGCGTCGGCAGCCGCAGCAATCGCGTCGCTCGCGGCCTGCACCGCGGCGGCCGCGGCAAGCTGGCCCTCGAGCATTGCCGCAACCGCATCCCGCGTTGGCCAGAGATCGAGATCGGCATAGCGCGGGCTGATCGTTTCGGTCGACAAGGCGCACACTCCTGTTGCGGCCGACTCTATTCCGCAACGTCATAGGGGTGCCATATCTTCTTAGCATATGGTTCGTCAGATCGGCGTAATGTCCGGCCCCGACGATGGACTATTATCTGGGCATCGACGCCGGCGGCACGCACACGCGCGCTCGCCTGGTGACAGCGGACGGCATCGTGGTCGGTGCGGGCGAAGGCGGCCCCGCCAACACGCGCATCGGCCTGCCGGAGGCGCTCGACGCCGTCGCCGACGCCTATATGCAGGCGCTGCGGCAGGCTGGGCTGGGCGAAAGCGACTTCCCTCTGATCCGCGCCGGGCTAGGCATTGCGGGGCTCAATCGCCGCGGCGTGCTGCCGAGCCTGCAGGAGCATGACTTTCCGTTCCGCTCGATCGCGTTTGCCAGCGACGCTGCCATCGCCAATCTGGGCGCGCATGCGGGCGGCGACGGCGCGATCGTGATCGTCGGGACCGGCAGCATCGGCTTCGCGCGGGTGGGCGACCAGGTTCATACGATCGGGGGCTACGGCTTTCCGATTTCCGACGAGGGCAGCGGGGCCGATCTCGGGCTGCGGGCGATCCGGCAGTCCTTGTGGGCGCGCGACGGGCGGATTCCGCACAGTGCGATGACCGAGGCGGTGCTCGATCATTTCCACGGCAAGCCCAGCGAGATCGTCACCTGGACCGGTCGCGCAACGCCGGCAGACTATGCCGCCTTCGCGCCGCTGGTGATGGATTATGCGAGCGACGGCGATCCGGTGGCGGAAGCGATCGTGCAGGAAGCTGCGCTGAGGATCGACCGGCTGATCCGCGTCCTGCTCGATCGTGGGGCGCCGAGCTGCTGCCTGATGGGCGGCGTGGCCGCGCGCATGCGCGACTGGCTTGCGGCGAGCATTCGCGAGCGGCTGACCGAGCCGCTCGGTGATGCGCTGGATGGTGCGATCCTGCTCGCCCGGACGCGCGCGGTGGACAAGGAAGCGGCGTAGGCGGCTTCAACTTCGCCGGTCCAGCCTGTAAGCCTTGATCCAGATGAATCTGCGTCACATCGAAATCTTCCACGCCGTCTATGTGAACGGATCGGTCAGCGCCGCGGCGCGGGCGCTGAACGTCTCGCAGCCGTCCGTGTCGAAAATGCTGCGCCATGCCGAATCGCTGCTCGGCTTCAACCTGTTCCAGCGGACCAATGGCGGGCTCGTGCCGACCGAAGACGCGCATGTGCTGTTCGCCGACGTCAGCGAAATCCAGGACCGGGTCTATGCCCTGCGGGAAGCGGGACGGAACCTGAAGCGCGGCGTCGGCGGCGTGCTGCGCATCTCGGCGCTGCCGTCGCTCTCGCTGGGCGCGTTGCCGACTGCGGTGGCGCGCTTCATGCGCAATCACCAGAACGTGAAGTTCGACCTGCAGACCGTGCACCACGACGATCTGCTGAGGAAGCTCTACGAGCGCGAGACGGACGTGGCGATCGCCTATCAGGTGCCGCCGGCGACGCCGATCGGCAATCGCTGGCTGGGCGAGGGCGAGCTGGTCCTGCTGTACCGCGAGGAAGACCTGCCGGACGCGCCGCCGTCCGTGGAGCTCGACGTGTTGAGCGGAAAGCCGTTCATCAGCCTGGCGGCCAGCGGCCCGATCGGTGCGCTGTTCAGTCAGGAACTCCTCCGGCGCGAGCTCGAGCTGAACGAAGTCGTGTCGGCGCGCACCTTCTACATCGCCTGCGCACTGGTCCGGCAAGGGGTGGGCATGACGGTGGTGGACAATTTCACCGCCCAGGCCTCGCTGGTGCCGGGCCTGTCGATGCGCCCGTTGAAGCCGCGTCTCACTTTCGACATTCAGGCCATGTTCCTGACCAACCGGCCCCCCGGGGCGCTCGCCTGCGAATTCCTGAAGACCCTGGCCGCAGTCATCGACGATCTATAACGGCAGGCTATGCCGAGCGCCGCACTCGCTATGCGCGGCGCCGTGCGGGGCGGGATAGGCCTGCGCAGGATGATCCCAGGCCCTTTTCTCCTCTATCTTGGCCATAGCGACGACCCTGTCGCGATCAAGACGTCGCGCGGCCTGGCCGAGTTCCGACGGGAAGATTGCGTCGGCGAGTTCCGCCACGACGATTGCCCGCTGACGCTCGGCCTGCCGCGGATGGGCGTGGTGGAAGCGGCGATGGCGCGCGCGCGGACGCTGGTGCTGGGTATTGCCAGCGCGGGCGGACAGCTCGGGCCCGACCTGGTCGAGGACGCGGCAGCCGCGCTGGCCGCGGGAATGAATGTGGCTGCCGGGCTGCACGAGCGGCTGCGCAACGAGCCGCGGCTGGTTGCGATGGCGGCGGAACGCGGGCTGCAGCTGTTCGACGTGCGCGATCCGCCAGGCGACCTGAGCGTCGGCAAGGGCTATCCGCGGGCCGGCCGTCGGCTGCTGACCGTCGGCACCGATTGCTCGGTCGGCAAGATGTATTCGACGCTGGCGCTCACCCGGGCGCTGAAGACGCGGGGCGTTGCCGCCGATTTCCGCGCCACCGGCCAGACAGGCATCCTGATCGCGGGCGAAGGGATTCCGGTCGATGCGGTGGTTTCGGATTTCATCTCTGGCGCGATCGAGCAGCTGGCGCCGGCGCGCGACGACGGCGGCTGGGATCTGATCGAGGGGCAGGGATCGCTGTTCCACCCCTCCTTCGCCGGCGTCTCGCTGGGCCTGCTGCATGGCGCCCAGCCCGAGGCGCTGGTGCTGTGCGACGAGCCCGGCCGCGCGCATATGCGCGGCATTCCCGGCCGCCCGACGCCGGGCCTTGCCGAAACGCTGGAGCGCAACCTTGAGGCCGCGCGCGTGACGAGCCCCGGCGTTCGCGCCGTCGGCATCTGTCTCAATACGTCCGGCCTGGACCGGGATGAAGCGCTTCGCCTGTGCGCGCGGACAGAGGACGAACTTGGCCTTCCGTGCACCAACCCGGTCGCCTTCGGCGTCGAAGCCATTATCGACAGACTGCTATGCGTCGAACCCTCAGCGCCCGCCACGATCGCTTCGCGCTGACGCAGCCGTTCCGCATCTCGCGCGGGGTCAAGACCGTGGCGGATGTGGTGACGGTGGAGATCGGCGAAGGCGATGCGGTCGGGCGCGGCGAGGGGGTTCCCTATGCCCGATATGGCGAGAGCATCGACAGCGCCCTGGCGCAGATCGAGGCGGCGCGGAGCTTTATCGAGCAGGGCGGCGACCGGCGCGCACTGCTGGCGGAGCTTCCCGCCGGGGCCGCGCGCAACGCGATCGATTGCGCGCTGTGGGATCTGGAGGCGCGGCTGTCGGGTGTGAGCGTGGCGGCGGCGATCGGCGCGCCGGAGCCCGAGCGGCTGGCGAGCGCGCTGACGATCGTCATCGACACGCCGGACGCGATGGCGCGCGCCGCCGCGGCGGTTGCGCAGGCGCCCTTGCTGAAGGTGAAGGTCAATGCCGACGACCCCGCCGCGCAGATCTGCGCCGTGCGCGACGCCGCGCCGGCGGCTGCGCTGATCGTCGACCCGAACGAGAGCTGGGACCAGGCGCTGGTCGAGGCGATGCAGCCGGTGCTGAAGGCGGCGCATGTCGCTCTGCTGGAACAGCCGATCCCGGCAGACGCGGACGACTGGCTGGAAGGTTTCGAGCCCGCCGTGCCGATCTGCGCCGACGAGGCCGTGCATGTCGCGGCCGATCTGGCCCGGGTCGCCCGACGCTATCAGGTCGTCAACGTCAAGCTCGACAAGGCCGGCGGCCTGACGGCCGCGCTGGAGCTGGCCCATGCTGCGCGCTGGTCCGGGCTGGGGCTGATGACGGGGTGCATGGTCAGCTCTTCGCTGTCGATCGCGCCGGCGCTGCACGTTGCGCGCATGTCGGACTTCGTTGATCTCGACGGGCCGGTGTGGCTGAAGGAGGATTATCCGGGCGGTGTCCGGGATCAAGGGGGGCTGCTGGCCCTTCCGGAGAACGGCTTTTGGGGGACGGTGTGAACAAGCTGCGACTGGCGCTGCTCTGCGTGACTTCCGCATTCGGCATGGGTGCGGCGCCCGTGCCGCAGGCCGACCTGCTGATCCGGGGCGGCACCGTCTATCCCGGATCCGGCGCGCCGTTCACCGGCGACGTGGCCGTGAAGGGTGATCGCATCGTCGCCGTCGGGCCGCACCTGACGCTCAGCGCGGCTCGTGTCATCGACGCCGGGGGCATGATCGTCGCGCCGGGGTTTATAGACCCGCACACGCATGTCGACGGGCATCTCGCTTCGAAGGATGCGCAGGAGCGGTTGGTGCCGGGCTTCCTGATGCAGGGCGTGACGACGGCCGTGATCGGCAGCGACGGCGGCGGCTCGTACGACATGGCCAAGGTGTTCGCGCACCAGCCGGTCGGCATCAATTACGCCGCCCATGTCGGTTTCGGCGCGGTGCGCAGGGCCGTCGTCGGCGAGGCGGATCGTGCCCCAACCGATGCCGAGCTCGCGCGGATGAAGGCGCTGGTCGCAGGCGCGATGTGCCAGGGCGCGATCGGCCTCTCGAGCGGGCTCTTCTATGCGCCGCAAAGCTTTGCGAAAACCGGGGAGGTTGCGGCGCTCGCCGCGGAGGCAGGCAAGCGCGGCGGCTTCTACGACAGCCATATCCGCGACGAATCGAGCTACAATATCGGCCTTGCCGCGGCGATCGGCGAGGCGATCGAGATTGGCCGCCTGGGCCATCTTCCGGCGCACATTTCGCACATCAAGGCGCTGGGCGTCGATGTGCACGGCCAGGCTCCGGCGATCATTGCCCGGATCGAGGCTGCCCGCCGCGCCGGACAGGACGTGACGGCCGACCAATATCCCTGGTCGGCGTCCGGTACGAGCCTTGCCGCTTCGCTGGTGCCGCGCTGGGCGCAGGACGGTGGGCGCAAGGCGTTGCTCGCCCGCTTCGACGATCCGGCGCTGAAGGAGCGGCTGCGCGCCGACATGAAGGAGAATCTGCGTCGGCGCGGCGGCGCGGAGTCGCTGCTGATCACCGAAGGCGAATTCCGCGGGCAGCGCCTCGACGCCATCGCGAAGGCGCAGGGCACCGACCCGGTCTCTGCCGCGATCGTTGTAATCCGCAAGCACGATCCTGCGGTCGCGTCGTTCAACCAGACCGAGGCCGATATCGAGGCCTTTATGCGCCAGCCCTGGGTCATGACCAGCTCCGACGCGTCCACCGGCCACCCACGCAGCTATGGCAGCTTCGCGCGCAAATATGCCCGCTACGTGGTCGAGCGGCACACGATCAGCCTGCGCGATTTCATCGATCGAAGCAGCACGCTGACCGCCGATACGCTGGGGCTGACGGAACGCGGCCGGCTGAAGCGCGGCGCTTTTGCCGACATCGTGGTATTCGACCCGAAGCACTATGCCGCCCTCGCGACCTATGAGGAGCCGACGCTGCTGGCTCAGGGCGTGCAGACGGTGGTCGTCAACGGCGTGCTGGCGGTCGACAAGGGCAAGCTGACCGGCGCCGCCGCCGGACGCGCGCTCAGGAAGACGCCGCGGCCGGGCAGCTGCTGATGGGGCTGTTCAGGGGCTGGCTCGCGATCCCGCTCTGGAAGCGCGTGTTGGGCGCGCTGCTGCTCGGGCTGGTGTTCGCGATCGTCTGGCCCGATGCGACCCCCGCGGTCGCGTTCCTCGGCGAACTGTTCGTCCGCGCGATCCGGATGCTGGTCGCGCCGATCGTGCTGGTGACGATCGCGGCGGGCATCACTGCGCTGGGCGATCCGAAGCGGATCGGCGGGCTGGGCGGTCGCACGATCGGCCTGTTTGCGCTCACCACCGCCATCGCCGTGTCGGTCGGCATGGCCGTCGCGACATTGATCCGGCCGGGCGAGGGCGCGCCGCTGGGCACTGCCGCGCCGCATGCGCTGGGGCCGGAAGTCACGCCTTATGACCAGCTGATCGGCATCGTTCCCCTCAATATCTTCGACGCGCTCGCCAGGGGCGACATGCTGGCGCTGATCTTCGTCGCGATCCTGACCGGCGTGGGCACGCTGGTGGCGGGCGAAGCGGGCAAGCCCTTCGCCGCGCTGCTCCAGTCCGCTTCGGCCGTGCTGCTGCGGATCGTCGGCATCGTGATGGAGGCGACGCCGTTCGGCGTGTTCGCGCTGATCGCAAACGCGGTGGCGGCGAACGGCGCGGCGGTGTTCGTCAATGTCGGCTGGCTGGCGGTTGCCGTGCTGATCGGATCGGCGGTGCAGATCGTTTTGGTGCACAGCCTGATGCTGCGGCTGCTCGCCCGGGTGCCGGTGCTGCCATTCTTCCGCGGCGTGATCGACGCGCTGGTCGTCGCCTTCTCGACCGCGTCCAGCTCGGCGACGCTGCCGGTCGCGATGCGGGTCGCCGAAAAGAATCTCGGGATCGCCCGCCCCGTCTATTCGACGACGCTGCCGCTGGGCGCGAGCATCGGCAAGGACGGAACCGCCATGTATGTCGGCCTGCTCAGCATGTTTGGCCTGCAGGCGTTCGGCGTCGAGCTGACGCCCGCCGTCTACGGGCTGGTGCTGCTGACCGGCGCCCTGGCTGCGTTCGGCACGGCGCCGGTCCCGTCGGCATCGCTGTTCATGCTGGCGGCGGTGCTCTCGGCGGTCGGCGTCGCGCCGGAGCAGACGGCGCTGCTGGTCGGCTTCGTGCTGCCGTTCGACCGCCTGCTCGACATGACCCGCACCGTGCCGAGCGCCAGCGCCAACCTGACGGTCGCGACGACGGTGGCGCGCTGGGAAGGGGAGCTGGACGAGACCGTCTATCGCGCGCGCGCGACCGCCTGAGGGAGTTTGGGGGCATGAAACAGACTTGCGTTCGCTTTGTCGCGCTGTTCGCCTTCGCACTTGGCTCTGCCCAGCCGGCCAACGCGAAGGAGCCGCTTCAGCAGCGCGTTGAGGCGGTGTTGGCGGAGGCGGGGCCGGGCACGCGCTTCGGACTGGTGGTGACGACGGCGGACGGGCGCGAGCTGGTCGCCGTTTCGCCGACCGACCGTTTCATTCCCGCTTCGAACACGAAGATGTTCCCGACCGCGGCGACGTTCGCGCTGGTGGCGGGACTTGACCAGCCGGACGCGAGCGGCGGCGCCGCGGTGCGGCTGGAAAAGAGCGGCCACGGCACGCCCGACGTGATTCTGACCGGCCATGGCGACGCACGCCTGTCGAGCGCGGACGACTGCACCGTCGATTGCCTGGCAACGCTGGCTGACGCGGTGGCGGCGAAAACGCGGCACGTGCGCGACGTCGTCGGCGACGACAGCCTGTTCCCGGACCAGCGTTGGAGCCCGGGGATGAGCTGGAACAACATCCCTTCGGCCTATGGCACGGCGATCTCGGCGCTGACGCTGGACGACAACGAGACGGCGCTGCGCGTCACGCCGACCGAAGTCGGGAAGCCGCCGCGCGTCGAGCTCTCGCGTTACTATGCGGTCGAAAACCGGGCAGTGACGGTCGCCGCGGGCAAGACCGAGCTGAATGTCCAGCGATTGCCCGGACAGCGGACGATCCTGCTGACCGGCGCCATCGCGGCGACCGACGAACCGGATGTCATCCGCCTTGGCATCGACGATCCGGCGCATCACGCGGCATGGCGGCTGAAAGCATTGCTGGAGGCGCGCGGCGTCAAGGTCTCGGGGGACGTCAAGGCGCGCCATCGCCCGTTCATGCCGGCCGATGACCCAAAGCTGCGCGGCGCGACGCCGCCGGTGCGCCCGCCCCAGCCCGAGGCACTGGCGCGCCTGGTGCCGCCACCGCTGATCGAGGACCTGACGCTGACCGCGAAGGTCAGCCAGAACCTGCATGCCGAGCTGTTTCTCCGCCGGCTGGGGCTGATCGAGGGCACCGGTTCGATCGAGGATGGCGAGGCCGTCATCAGGGCGATGCTCGCCGATGCCGGCGTGCCGCGCACCGGCTTCGACTTCTCTGACGGCTCGGGCATGTCGACCTACAACCGTCTCGCGCCGCGGGCGGTGGTGACCTTCCTGCGCTGGGTCGCGGCGCAGCCCTGGGGCGCGGCCTGGCGTGCGACATTGCCTGTCGGGGGAGTCGACGGCACGCTCCGCAATCGCTTCAAGGGCACCGAGCTCGAAGGGCGGCTGACCGCCAAGACCGGCACGCTGAACGCGACCAACGCGTTGTCGGGCTATATGATCGCCAAGAGCGGGCAAACGCTCACCTTCTCCGCGTTCGCGAACGATGTCCCTTCGGAAGCGAGCGCGCTGAAGGCGATGGATGCCGCTCTCGTCCTGATCGCGAACGAGAACTGAGCCTGAGCCGATCCCGCTCGTCCCGAGCGAAGTCGAGGGGCGCTGCTATGGCGTCCGAGTAGCGCTCCTCGACTACGCGCGGGACGAGCGAAGATGGGCCGGTTCTGAATCCCACGCCTCGATGACCGCGTCGCCGGTCGCGCGGCGGAGTTCCATGATGCCGCTGTCGCTGTGCCGGGTCGGGTGGACTCGGTTGGTGAGCAACGTCCACGCCAGCCCGCGCTCGAAATCGATCCAGAGCCCGGTGCCGGTGAAGCCGGTATGGCCGATCGTCTCGACCGAGCAAGCGTCGCCGCCCGGCCAGCCGTCGAAGCGCCGCTCCCACCCGCACGTCCGATGGCCGTGGACCGGCGTGCGGATCGCTTCCAGCATTGCAGGCGTAGCGCCGCTGCCGTCGAGCAGTCCCTGCGCGAAGTCGAGCACGCCGGCGACGGTGCCGAACAGCCCGGCATGGCCCGGTGCCCCGCCGAGCGCGAAGGCATTCTCGTCGTGAACCTCGCCTTTCATCACGCGCCCGCGCCACGCACATGCCTCGGTTGCGACTGCCGGGCCCGGCGGTGGGCCGTAGCTCAGGCCCGCACCCAGCGGCCAATCCGACAGCGGCTTGCCCGTGATCCGCTCGATCGCAATGCCGAGCAGGATGAAATTGATATCCGAGTAGACCGGCGGCCCGGCCCGCCATTCGCGCTGCAGCACGAAGGCGCGCAGCCGCGCCGGATCGTCGCCATAGGTGTAGATCGGCTCGACCGCGGGCAGATGGGTGCGGTGTGCGAGGCAATCGCGGAAAGCGAGCTTGCGTTCCGCCGCGCCCGCCAAATCATATTGGCGCAGGTCCGGAATCGCATCGGTCAGCGGCCGGTCGAGATCGATCAAGCCCTGATCCGCGAGGCTCAGGATCATCGTCGTGGTCGCGATCACCTTCGAGACCGATGCGAGGTCGAACCAGTGATTCTCGGTCAACGCCTCAAGCTCGGGCACCAGCGCCGCCATGCCGGCGAGACGCACGGCGCGACTCCCGTCCGCTGTGACGATCCCGAGCGTCGCGCCCGGAACGCGGCCCGACGCGATCGCTTCGGCCGCCGGTGCAAACGCCCGCTCTATCACGACGGGGAAGCCGGTCTGTCGTCGGGACGTGCCCTGGCCTTCACCACGATCGGTAGGAGCACGATCGACGCCAGACTCATTGCACCCGCCATCCAGAAGAAGCCGGCATAGCCGATCTGCTGCTGGATCGCCCCTGACGCGCCGGCAAGCAATCGCGGCAACAGGAAGGCGAAGCCAGACAGGAACGCATATTGCGGCCCCGGATATCTGGGGTTCACCAGCATCGACAGATAGACGACGAAGATCGCACCGGCGAAACCATGGCCGAACTGGTCGACCGCCATCGCGATATAAAGATCGAGATCGCCCGCGGTGACCGGCAGCGACCATCCGCCATAGCCGAGCGTGAACAGGAGCGGACCGCCCGGCTGCTGGTGGGCGAGCCACGCGAACACCCAGTTGCTCACTGCCGACATCGCAGCGCCGATCGCCAGGCTCCAGCCCAAAGGCCACCGCGCCGCCATCCACGCGCCGAGCGCGACGCCGGCCATGCTTGAGAGGAGCGCGACCGCGCCGTCGGCCATGCTGATCTGGACGAGGCCATAGCCGAGCGCATTGAACAGCGGATGCGAAAGGGTGAGCGCCATCACGTCGCCCATCCGGTAGATCGCAACGAAGGCCAGCACGGGCAGCACGATAAAACCGTAGCGCCAGAACACGTCGACATAGGGCCCGATCGCCGTCGACCGCCGGGCCGGAGCATCGGGCGGCATTGCCTTGATCCTGGGCAGCCAGAGCGCCAGCGCGATGAACGGCAGCAGGCAGATGACAAGCACGACCGGCGTGACGTTGGTCTTGCTGCTGATTCCCGCGGCGGCAGCCAGCCACAGCAGGATCCAGCCGATGGCAGCGGTGATTGCGGTGCTCACCGCCAGAATGATAGTGCCCCCGATCAGCCCGCTGCCGAGCGCAGCGCCACGCTCCCCGGCGCCGTTCGGATCGCGCCGCGTCAGCGCCAGGATCGGGAAGGGGATGAATGCCGCGAGCGCGATGATCAGATAAGCCCAGGTCCAGTCGACCTTGGCGGCGATGTAGATTGCGCCGCTGCCCGCCGCGACCATCGCGCTGCGATAGCCCCACAGATTGGCGGCGACGATCGGCCCCTGTTGCTCGCGCGTCGGCGCCAGCTCGATGCGCCACGCGTCGGCCGCGACCTCGAGCGTCGTCGTCCAGAAGGCGAGCAGAGTCGCGAACAGCGCCGTCACCGGCAGGCTGGCATCGGAAGAGGTCAGTCCCATCGCCGCCATCGAGACGAAGATGCCGAGCTGCGACAGCATGATCCACCCGCGCCGCTTGCCCCAGAAACGGTGGAAGCCGGGGGCGTCGAACGCGTCGAGCAGCGGCGCCCATGCGAATTTGAACGTGGGCAGCAGCGCCACCCACGCGAAATAGCCGATCGTGACGATGTCGATATTGTGCCGCGCAAGCCGCAGCAGCAGCACGGCGTTGAACATGTAGAAAGGCAGGCCGGCGCAGAAGCCGAGCAGCAGATATAGCGCGCTCAGCCCGATCCCTTGCCGGTGGGCTCCCGCCGGCGCCAGCAACGCGTCAGCCGCGCTCGACATGAGAAGGTCCCTCGATCACGCCGGCACGCTCGACGGGCGAGGGGTGTTCGTCAACGCCCTGATTGCACCGCGCCGGCACCAAAGCCGCGGTTTTCCGCGGCCAAATGGCCGCAGGTTATATGCGAGCCAACAGAAACTATGGCGCTCGGAGACTCTCCCGTTTCAGAATGACTGCAGGGTGCCGCAATGGGGGATCATGCAATGTTGGCTTCTGTTTCGCTGAAGAAGATTCTCCTTTCCGGAGCTGCCTGCGCGGTGATGGTGACGGCGGGCGCCGCGTCCGCACAGACCGCACCGGCTGACCAGGCCGCCGAGCAAAGGCCGGAAGACATTGTCGTCACCGGCACGCGCATCGTGCGCGACGGCTTCGAGGCGCCGACGCCTCTGACTGTCCTGACGCAGGAAGACATTCAGAATTCGTCGCCGACCAACAACATCGCCGACTTCGTCAACCAGCTGCCGTCGCTGGCGGGATCGACCCGGCCGGCGAACTCGCGCCTCAACCTCAGCAGCGGCCAGGCGGGCATCAACGCGCTCAACCTGCGCAACCTGGGCGAAATCCGCACGCTGGTGCTGATCGACGGACGGCGGTCGGTCGGGTCGACGATCACCGGCCTGGTCGACGTCAACACGATCCCTCAATCGCTGGTTGAGCGCGTGGAAGTCGTCACTGGCGGCGCTTCGGCGGCCTATGGTTCGGACGCGGTCGCCGGCGTCGTCAACTTCGTGCTGAACAAGAAGTACGAAGGGCTGAAGGTCTCGGCCGACACCGGCATCACCAGCCGCGGCGACGGGTTCAATTATTCGATCGGCGTCGCCGGCGGCCTGTCGTTTGCGGACGGCCGCGGCCATCTGATCCTCAGCGGCGAGGTGGCGCACAACGACGGCATTCTTGAAGTCGACCGCGCGTGGAACGCCACCGGCTTCGTGCGCATCCAGGACCCGAATTGGACCCCGACCAGCACCACGCCGCGTTATCTGGTCCGGCGCCAGGTCGGCGCTGCGAACTCGACGCCCGGCGGCCTCATTCTCTATTCCTCGGGCGGCACCGCCAACCGGCTGCGCGGCATCTATTTCGGCCAGGGCGGCGCGATCAATCAATTCCAGTATGGCGGGCTGACCTATCCGTCGCCCACCGGTTCTTCCGCCCCGTCGCTCACGCAAGGCGGCGACTGGCAGGTCAATGATTCGGGACGCCGCATCGGCCTTGATCCGCGCGACGATCGTCACGGCGTCTTCGGCCGGCTCAGCTACGAAGTCGCGGATGGTGTCGAGCTGTTCGCCGAGGGCTCGTACAATTGGCAGGAATTGTTCTTCAATGCCGGTCCCAACCTGTCGTCCTGCGGCAGCGCCAATATCGCCAATGTCGGCATTCCGGGAAGCAACGGCCTGTGTACGCTGGCTGGCGACAATGCCTATCTGATCCAGGCGCTCGGGCCCGCGCAGCTCGCGGGCATCACCGCCGTGGGGATCGGCACCACTGCGGTCGACCTGCCGTTCCGCGCGTCGAACAACCGGCGCGAGGTGCAGCGCTACGTGGTGGGTGCCGAGGGCGAATTCAGCGCGTTCGGAAAGCCGGCGCATTGGGACATCTATGGCCAATATGGCCGCGCCGATCTGCGCGAGCAGCTGCGCAACATCATGCAGTTCCCGCGGATGTCGAAGGCGGTGGATGCCGTGTTCTCGGTGCCGGGCGATACCTCCAGCCCGATCGTCTGCCGGGTCAACGCCGATGCCGACCCGACCAACAACGATCCGGCGTGCGTGCCGCTCAACCGCCTGGGCATCGGCGTCGCCAATCCGGCGGCCATCGCCTATGCGCTGGGCGACCCCTATCGTGACGAGACGGTGACCCAGAAAGTCGTGGGCGCGAACCTGTCGCTTACCCCGTTTGCTACCTGGGCCGGCGACGTCAGTGTCGCGGTGGGCGCCGAATATCGCGAGGAGAAGATCAAGGGCTTCGTGCCGCAGGAGTTTCAGCCGATCATATCGAGGAACCCGACCACCGGGGCGCTCAGCACGACCAACCTGTGGTCGGTCGGCAACTATCTGCCGTCGAACGGCAGCTACAACGTCAAGGAAGCCTATCTCGAAACGGTCGTGCCGCTCGGCTTCGGGCTGGAGTTCAACGGCGCGGTGCGCGCCACCGACTATTCGACGTCGGGCTATGTTACGACCTGGAAGCTCGGCGCGACCTGGCAGCCGATCGACGATATCCGCTTCCGCGTGACGCGTTCGCGCGACATCCGCGCGCCCAACCTGGCCGAGCTTTACCAGGCCGGTTCTTCGAACAGCGACGCGGTACGCAACCCCTTCTTTGTGGAAGGGCAGTCGAATCCGGGACCGGGAAACATCGTTTACGGATCGAGCATCTCCTATTCGGCGACGGCGGTCGGCAATCCGAACCTGAAGCCGGAAAAGGCGGATTCACTGAACATCGGCGCGGTCTTCTCGCCGAGTTTCCTGCCGGGCTTCAACGCTTCGGTCGACTATTTCCGCATCGACATCAACCAGGCGATCGGCACGCTCAGCGCGCAGGAGATCATCGATCGCTGCTTCGACGGCGTCGCGGAATATTGCGCGGCCATTACGCCCGACCCGAACAGCACTGCGCGCGTGCTCTTCCGCGCCCAGCCCTTCAACTTTGCGGGCCAGCTGGTGCGGGGCATCGATTTCGACGCCTCGTACCGCCTGCCGGTGGGCGATGCGAACAGCTTCACGCTGCGCGGCGTGGCGACGCGCTACATCGAGAACGTGACCGATCAGGGTATCCCCGGCACGGAATCGATCAACAGCGTCGGCGTGAATGGCGGCCAGTCGAGCACGCCGAAGTGGATTTACCGCTTCAACGCGACCTATGACACGCCGCTTTTCTCCGCCACGGCGGTCGCGCGCGGCGTGAGCTCGGGACGTTACGATGATGGCGGCATCGAGTGCACGTCCGGCTGCCCGCTCTCGACGACCCAGCACCCCACTTACGACAACAACCACGTCAAGGGGACATTCTACGTCGATCTCAACCTGACGGCGAAGGTCGACATGATGGGCGACGGCGACGGAGAGATTTTCCTGAACGTCACCAATGTGTTCGATGCCAACCCGCTGCTCGTGCCCGAAACCGGCCTGGCGGCGAACAGCACCTATTCCGACCTGCTCGGCCGCGCCTTCCGGGTCGGGTTCCGGGTCAAGACGCGGTAGACGGCGCCCGGTTCTGGCGGCGGCTTCCCCTGCCGTTCGGAATTGCCGTTCCTCCGCAACTGTGAAGCCGCGGCGTCACACCCGCGGCTTCCTTTTATCGCGCTCGCAAGGGGAGCTGATGACCCATTTTCATCTCTGCGACGGCGTGGTGCACTGCGAATCCGTGGCGCTGCCGCAGCTTGCGCGCGACGTGGGAACGCCGCTGTTCGTCTATTCGAGCGCAGCGATGCTCGCGCAGGCGCGGCGGCTGCGGTCGGCCCTGGCCCTGCTCGGCGATCCGCTGATCGCCTATGCGGTGAAAGCCAATCCGAACGCGGCGGTGCTGGCAACGCTGTCGGGCGAAGGGCTTGGCGCCGATGTCGTTTCGGGCGGGGAATATGCACGTGCGCGTGCCGCAGGCGTGTCGCCGGACCGAATCGTGTTCTCCGGAGTCGGCAAGACGGCGGCGGAAATGCAGCTCGCGCTCGAAGGCGGGTTGCGCCAGTTCAATCTCGAATCCGCGGAAGAGGCGGAGATGCTGTCGCAGGTTGCATCCGGCCTGGGCCGCGCCGCGCCGGTGGCGATCCGGGTCAATCCGGATGTCGATGCGGGTTCGCACGCAAAGATCTCCACCGGTGCCGCGCGCAGCAAATTCGGCATCCCGTTCGCCGATACGGCTGAGGTCGCGGCCAGAGTGCGCGAACTGCCGGCGCTCGACCTAATCGGGGTCGCCGTCCATATCGGCAGCCAGCTCACCAGCCTCGCGCCGCTGGAACGCGCATTCGGGCGGATCGGCACGCTGATCGACGAATTGCGGGCGGCAGGACACGACATCCGCACGGCCGATCTGGGCGGCGGGCTGGGAGTGCGTTACGAGCCGTCGGCGCCCGAACCGCCGAGCATCGAGGACTATGCCGCGATGGTGGCGCGCGTGACGCGCGGCTGGAACGTCGGTCTGGCGTTCGAGCCCGGGCGGCTGATCGTCGGCGACGCCGGCGTGTTGCTGACGGAAGTGATCCGCGTGAAGGCCGGCGCCGCGGGTCCCATCGTCGTCCTCGATGCGGCGATGAACGACCTGATGCGGCCCAGCCTCTACGACGCATGGCACGGGATCGACGCGGTCGCGCCCGATGGCGAAACGATGATCGCCGACATCGTCGGTCCGGTGTGTGAGACCGGCGACACCTTTGCGCTGGCGCGGCGGATCGACAGCGTGTCTGCGGGCGACCTGATGATCATCCGCACGGCCGGGGCGTACGGCGCGACGATGGCCAGCACCTACAATTCGCGCGCGCTCATCCCCGAAGTGCTGGTGAACGGCACCGATTGGGCCGTGGTGCGCGAGCGACGCGACACCGCCGCGTTCCTGCGCGAGGAGCATGTGCCCGCCTGGATCGGCCGGGAAGCGGCCGGCTAGGCGGCCATGCCCGGACGCGCTAACCCACGGCTCGTGCACAAGGGGAAGATCGCCATGTCCCAGCTCGCGGCGACGCTGCTGCTTGCCGCCACCCCGGCAATGGCGAGCGACCAGGCGTTCGAGGCGGCGGTCGCCGATTTCCAGAAATTCCACCGCGCGGAGGTGCAGCGGGCGGGCATCGTCGGCAGCAGCTTCTATTTCATTCGAGACGGGCGCGTCGTCGTTGCCGATCATCTGGGCGAACAGGACGCCGACGCGCATGTGCCCGTCGACGCGCAGACGATCTTTCACTGGGCGTCGATCACGAAAACGATGACTGGGATCGCGATCATGCAGCTGCGCGATCGCGGGCTGCTGGCGCTGGACGATCCCGTCGTTCGGTATGTACCGGAGCTCGCCGCCGTGCATAATCCGTTCGGCGACACGGACCGCATCACGATCCGGCAATTGATGAGCCACAGTGCCGGGTTCGGCGGCGCGACATGGCCATGGCGAGAGCATGAATGGCAGCCGTTCGAGCCGAAGAGCTGGTCGCAGCTGGTGGCAATGCTCCCGTATACGCAGGTCCGGTTCAAGCCCGGCACCCGCTTCAGCTATTCCAACCCTGGCATCGTCTATCTCGGCCAGGTGATCGAGCGGCTGTCGGGCGAGGATTACGAAGTCTATGTTGACAAGAACATCCTGAAGCCGCTGGGCATGCACGCCAGCTATTTCGACCGGACGCCGCCGCATCTGCTGCCGCACCGATCGCACAGCTATTATGTTCGTGACGGCAAGCGCGTCGCTGCGCCCTTTGACGTCGACACCGGCGTCACCGTCTCCAATGGCGGCCTGAACGCGCCGCTCCCGGACATGGCGCGCTATGTCGCCTTCCTGCTGGGCGATCCCGAGCGTCAATCCGCCTATGATCTCGTCCTGAAGCGATCGTCGCTCGAAGAAATGTGGACGCCGCAGATCGCTGCTGGCGACGATTTCACGCAAGGCCGCATGGCCGAGACGACCCGGAGCGGCCTGTCCTTCTTCATCGACACTGTCTCAGGGGTGCGCTTCGTCGGCCATAATGGCGACCAGAATGGTTTCCGCGCTTATCTGAGCCTCTGCCCCGATCTGCACGCCGGCAGCCTGCTCGCGTTCAACACGCAGACGCGCACCGAGGAAAACAGCCCGGCCAACCGGAAGAGCGCCGAGTCCCGGATCGCGCTGGCCGCCGGGAAATTGTGCGAGGCGCTGGCGCCGCCGCGGAGGTAATTTGACCATCGGCCGCTCAGAGTGTGGTGACCCGATCGATCCATATCGCTCGTCCCGAGCGGAGCGCGTAGCGCGAAGTCGAGGGGCGTAGGCTCCGGGCAGCGCCCCTCGACTTCGCTCGGGACGAACGAGCCGGTTTGATCGCTCGTTGCTCTAGCTGTTAAGCCTTTGGACGGAGCACCATGCGGGAGGCCGCATGTGCATCGACCGCGGCGCGGCTGAACAGCATCGGCTGCATATTGCCGTGGATCCAGGGCAGATATTGGTCGCGATAATGCGGCGAGCGGGGATCGTTCGATTGCCCGGGGAAATTGAGCATCAGCGAGTTGTCCCACGCGCCGACGTCGATCACCTGCAGATAGCTCGCTCCGCCGCTGACGCGCCAGCTCGGCGCATCGCGCAGCCAGCGCGCCATGACAGTGTAGGAATCGCCGCCCGTACCTTCTCCCTCGATGGCCGGAAACGCCGCCGCAATGGCCGGTATGCGTGACAGTGGGTGCGTGATCCGCACCTGATGCAGCGTCGCCCAGCGCCATTTAGCGGGGTCGGAACCCAGCTGTTCCTGCGCACTGCTCCAGGCGGCAGCAAGCGCGGAGTCGAACATGGCATCGCGCGCCCGCTCAGGATCGGCGCCGAGCCGCGCGTCTGGGTGCGCGAGCAGGCCGAGCAACACCGAAGGCGAAATCTCCGTGACCAAAGCCTTGGCCCGTTCGGGAACGATTGCGGCCAGCGTCCGGTCGCTCAGGTCCCGCCACAGGATTTCGAACAGGGCGGCCGGCCCGCTGTCGGCATCCAGCCGCGCATCCCAGCCGCGCAGCATCGCGATTGCCGGCTCAGCACCGGGAGAAGCATGCGCAGGCAACAAGGCGACCAGCTGCTGTGCGGGCGCGGACAGCGTGTCGTGCTGCAGCGCGACGCTGTCGGCCAGGCTGTGCTTCGGCTGCGACTCCAACACGCTCGCGACCCGTTCATAGCGATAGGGATCGCGGAAGGAGAAAGCGGGGATGCGGTCGCGCGACCAATCGGGCGGAAGATTGTTCTGGTTGGACGACCCGAACCAGCCCTTGGCCGGGTTGTATTCGCTCGGCAGTTCGCGGAAATCGCGCATTCCGGTCCAGTCGTAGCGGCCGTCGCCGGGCACCGGCATCAGCCCGACGCCCTTGCGGCGGATCGGCATGAAGCCGATCACCTGCCAGCCGTGATTGCCGTCGGCGTCGGCATAGTGAAAATTGGTCGGCGACGGATGAAGCTGGAATGCCGCCTTGTGCAGGTCCGCCCAGTCGCGCGCCAGGTTGATGGCGATCATGGAGAACGCGCCGCTGCCGCCCGGCTGCATGTCGATCGCTGCGAGCGCGGTGGCGCGGCGCTTGGCCGGGTCGTGCGAAATGACCGGGCCCTGGATGGCATAGCGGAGCGTGGCGGGCGTCGGGGCGGCGTCCTTCACCGGGATCGCGATGTCGACCCGCTCGAACGCTTTCCATTTCCCCTTATGGCGATAACGTTCGGGGTCCTCCGGGTGCAGCTCCAGGACGAACAGGTCTTCCTGGTCGATATGGAAATTGGTGCGGCCGAACGCGAAATGGTCGGTATGGCCCTGCATGATGCCCGGCAGGCCTGGCGCGCCGCCCCCGATCACGTCGAGGCCGGGGGCGCTCAGGTGAGCGACATGTCTGGGGTCGAACCCGCCAATGCCCAGATGCGGATCGTTGGCAAGGATCGGCCGCCCGGTCGCGGTGCGCGCCGGCCCGACCGTCCAGGCATTGCTCCCGGCATTGGCGCGGTCGATCGCATCCTGCCGCCGGCTGTCGGGATCGTCCTTCGGCACCAGCGTTCCGAACGGCAGCCGCCCCTGCCGCAGCACGCCCAGATCCGCTTCCGACACGGCGGCGGCATCAAGCCCCTCGGGCACCGCCAGAGGCCAGGCCGGGCGCAGCGGTGCGATGACGGCATCCAGCTCGAGCAGGCCCAGCGCCGCGAGCCGGGCGCGCCGGATTTCGTCGTCCACGTTGCCGATGGAGGCGCTACGCGCCAGCACCAGATCCTGCACATCCCATTTCAGCGGCTGCACGCCCAGGATGGCATATTCCAGCGGCAGCAGCGCCGGGTTCTCCGTCACTTCGTCGATGCGCGCATTGACCCCGGCGACATAAGCGCGCGCGCAGGCGAGGACGTTCGGCGGGACGCGCGCCAGCTCCTTGTCGAGGTCGCCGCGATAGTGGAACAGCCGCGCCACCGCGTCATGCGACGCGAACTCCGGCCCGAACGCCTCTGCCAGCTGGCCCATTTCGCGCCTGTGCGAAAGGTCGATCTGAAACAGCCGGTCGCGCGCGACCACATAGCCCTGTCCGAAAAACGCGTCCGGGATCGATTCCGCGCGGATATGCGGCACGCCGTACGGATCGTCGATGATCTCGATCGGGGCCGACAGGGTATCGGCGCGCACTTGCCGCAGCCGGGACGGCCGGACCGCTTCAGCGGCGCGCCCCGCTGCCGAAAACGCCAGGGTGGCAGCCGAGCCAAGCAGAAACGAGCGGCGATCGAGCATCAGCAATTCTCCCGGTGGCGCCATAGCCTAGCGGCAGGCGTCGCTCCGTGTCCCATCACAAGCGGGCCGGCGACCATAGAGGTGAGCTATGGCCTCCTGTTCGGATCGCGATCCGGCGGAGCGGCTCAACGACGCTCAGCGGATGACTTCTCCCGGATCGCACGGAATTCCGAGCTGGGGCGCCACTCGGGCCACTGGTCGGAGAAGGCGAGGGTGTGGCCGATGTCGAACAGCAGCTTCACGTCCTGCGCGGCGCCGCGGAAATCGAGGTCGGGGGTCCAGGCGTCGCACGTCTGGTGGTAGCAGGCCATATAGTCCTCGAGCCATTTCTCGCCCGCCGCCTTGCCGCCGTCGGCCAGATCGTGCGGTCCGGCGATCCCCATAAGCAGCAGCGTCGGAACGCCGCGCCTCGCGAAGGAGAAATGGTCCGCGCGGTAGAACAGGCCCCGTTCGGGCAATGTTTCGGGCGTGACGGTGCGGCCCTGCGCCTGGGCAGCCCGCGCGAGATCGTCCTCGAGGCTGCTCTGGCCGGCGCCGACCAGCACCACGTCATGCGCGGGGCCGGCGGTCTGCAGGATGTCCATCGTCAGATTGGCGACGGTCTTGTCGAGCGGGAAAAGCGGATGAACCGCATAGGTTTCGGAGCCGAGCAGGCCGCGCTCCTCCGCCGTCCAGGCGGCGAACACCAGCGTCCGGTCAGGCTTGGGCCCGGCCGCGAAGGCGCGCGCGATCTCGATCAGCCCGGCAACGCCGATCGCGTCGTCGGCAGCGCCGGGACGGATGGTCCGCCCCTGCGCGTCGGGCGTCCCGATGCCGTAGGCGTCCCAATGGGCGCCGTACATCACCGTCTCGTCGGGGCGCTTGGCGCCGGCGATCTTGCCGAGCACGTTGTAGCTCTGCACCTGCTCCGAAGTGACCGGCAGGTCGGCGGAGAAGGTTGCGCCCTGAAGCGCCACCGGCTTGAATGAAGGACTGCGCGCCTCGACTCGCAGCTTGTCGAGGTCGAGTCCGGCGCGGCGGAACAGGTCGCGCGCGGCATCGCCTTCCAGCCAGCCTTGCAGCAGGATCGGCTGCGCCGGGCCGGTGCGGACGATGTCGTAATTCTCGCCGCCGGGCGCCACGACCGTGCTCCAGCCATAGCCCGCGCCCGGCGCGTCGTGGACGATCAGCGCGGCGATTGCGCCCCTGCGCGCCGCTTCCTCGTACTTGTAGGTCCAGCGGCCGTAATAGGTCATCGCCTTGCCGCCGAAGCGGCCGGCCGACGGCTCGCCGGGTTTCGCTTCGAAATCGGGATCGTTGACCAGGAACACCGCGACCTTGCCGTGCAGGTCGACGCCCTTGAAATCGTCCCATTGCCGCTCCGGCGCATTCACGCCGTAGCCGACGAACACCAGAGGCGCCTTGTCGATCGAGACGCGGTCGACCGGACGGACGGTGTTGACGTAGATCTGCTGCTTCTGCGTCAGCGGCAGCGCCGTGCCGCCAAGATCGACGCGCATCGAGCCCGAGCCCAGCCGGGTGTGGACCAGCGGCACGCGCTGCGTCCAGCCGCCGTCGTCGCCAGCCGGCGACAGGCCGGCTTCCTTGAAGCGGCCGATCAGATAGTCGATCGTCTTCTTCTCGCCCGGCGTGCCCGGCGCACGGCCCTGGAACGGGTCCGACGCCAATACGCGGGTCGTCTCTGACAGGCGTGCCGGGTCGATGGTCTGCCCGGGCGCCGCGGCCCACAGCGCCGTTGAGAGGCTGGCGGCAAGCACCGCGGCGGCCCGGATCGACATCATTGTTCGGCTTCCTCCTCTTCGGCTTCCTCGCCGCCGCTTTCCTTCGACGACCCCGCCGGCTGGGCGGGAAGCGCCTTGCGCTCGACCGGCTTCAACCCGGCGCGCTTCAACTGGGCATTGAGCGGCGCGAGCTCGCTGTCGAGCAGCTGGTCGAGCGCCTTAAGCTGCGTGTCGAGCTGTGCGGAAAGGTCGGCAAAGACCAATTCGCTCTGCTCGGTCGGCGGCGCGTCGGCGCTCTCCGCGGTACGGATCAGCCCGGCCAGCTTGTCGTTGAGCATGATCGGGTAGTTGAGCGGATCCTGGCGGCTGCGGTTATGGACCTGATAGATCCGGCCCTCGATCGCGCTCAGCTTGCCGTCGAAACCGCTGAGCGCCGATTTGACCGCCGGATCGGTCGTTTTCTTCGCCGCCGCCTCGGTCTGCTGCTTGATGCCGCGGATCAGCAGCACCGCCTGGTTGGCCTCGCTCACGCGCGCCGATACGCGGCTGGCGAAGTCGAAGCGGCGCTGCAGGTCGGCCGGATCGGCCTTGGCCCGCGGATCGGAGCGGATTTCGAACGGCTGCTCCTGCGTCTTGCCGTCGACGGTCAGCCGTGCGGTATAGCGCCCTGGCACCGCTTCGATGCCGTTGTTGCGGCTGGTCCACAGGATCATGTCCGCGAACTCGGTGAAGCCCGGATAGTGCATGTTCCAGGTGAAGCGGTTCAGCCCCTGCTTCATTGCCGCAGTCGGCGGACCCTTCGGCTTGTCGTCTTCGTCCTCGTCGGCCTTGGCCTTGTCGTCCTTTTCCTCCTTCACGGCGCCGGCAAAGCTCTGCACCAGCTTGCCGTCGGGGCCGATGATGTCGAGGCTCAGCTTCTTCGGTGTCTTGGGCAGGAAATAGTCGATCGCGACGCCTGCATCCACGCCGCGCACCGCCGGCGCCGGCTTGAACAGCGTCACATGCTTGTCGCTGCCCGGCTCGATCTGCCGGAGCACGTCGATATTATCCATGACCCAGAAGGAGCGGCCGTGCGTGGCGATCACCAGATCGTGGTCGGTCACGGCGAGGTCGGCGACCTGCACGGCGGGCAGGTTGCGCTGCAGCTTGTGCCAGTGATCGCCGTCGTCCAGCGAGACCCAGACGCCGCGTTCGGTGCCGAGATAGAGCAGGCCGGGGCGCACCAGATCCTCGCGGATGCTGCGGGCGATCTCGTCGTCGGGAATGCCTTTGCTGATGGAGGTCCAGCTGCGACCGTAATCGCTGGTCTTCAGCACATAGGGCTTGAAGTCCCCCAGCAGGAAGCGGTGGCCGGTCAGATAGGCCGTACCGGGCTTGTGCGGCGAATCCTCGATGGTCGTGATCTTGAGGTAGGGCGGCAGACCCGCCGGGGTGACGTCGGCCCAATTGGCGCCGCCGTCGCGTGTGATGTGAACCATGCCGTCGTCGGACCCGGCCCAGATCACGCCCGCTTCCAGCCGCGACGGGGCAAGGGCGAACACGGTGCCGTAGGTCTCCACGCCAGTCTGGTCGAGCGTGATCGGTCCGCCGGACGGGCCCAGCGTGGACGGGTCATGCTTGGTCAGGTCGGGACTGATCCGCTCCCAGCTCTGGCCCTCATTGCGCGTGCGCCAGACGTGCTGCGAGGCGACGTAGAGCGTCTGCGGGTCCTTGGGATCGAAGACGATCGGATAGGTCCACTGGAACCGCTCGCCGATGTCGCTCGCCGAATAGCCCATCGGATTGTCGGGGCGGACGTTGATGCTGCGCGTCTGGCCGGTCTCATAGTCGAACCGGTCGAGCTGGCCGCCATAGCTGCCGGCATAGAAGATGTTCGGGTTGCGCGGATCGTTGGCGATATAGCCGCTTTCGCCGCCGCCCACTTCGAAGCCGTACTGGCCGCCCAGCGCATTCTTGAACTTCCAGTCGCGCGAGGGGACGCAGATCGTGCTGTTGTCCTGCTGCGCGCCGCACACGAAATACGGGAAGTGGTGGCTGATCGTGACGCGATAGATCTGCGCGGTTGGGAAATCCTGCTCCGTCCAGCTCTCGCCGGCATTGACGCTGACGTTTGCGCCGCCGTCATTGCCCTGGATCATGCGCTGATTGTTATCGCCCGCGATCCACAGGTCGTGATTGTCGCCGTGCGGGACCTTGATCTTCTTTTTGAACGTCTTGCCGCCATCGTCGGAGCGGAAGAACTGCACGTTCAGGACGTAGACGCGGTCCTTCAGCTTCGGATCGGCGATGATGCGCGTGTAATAGAAAGCGCGCTGACGCAGATCCCGCTTGTCATTGGTGCGCGTCCAGTGGGCGCCGCCATCGTCCGAGACGAAGACGCCGCCATCGGCATGCTCGACGATCGCGTAGACGCGGTTGGCGTCGACCGGCGAGACGCTGACGCCGATCTTCCCGACGGGGCCGCTCTGCGGCATGCCCGGCGCGCGGGTCAGCTCGGTCCAGGTGGCGCCGCCGTCGGTGCTCTTGAACAGCCCGCTGCCCGGCCCGCCCGAGCTCATGCCCCAGGGCTTGCGCCACGCTTCCCAAAGCGCGGCGTAGAGCGTGTCGGGATGGTTCGGGTCGATCGAGATGTCGACCGCGCCGGTGCGCTGGTCGCGGTAGAGCACTTTCTTCCAGCTCTTGCCGCCGTCGGTCGTCTTGTAGACGCCGCGTGCCTCGCTCTCGGTGCCGTAGGGGCCGAAGCCGCCGACATAGGCGGTATCGCAATCCTTCGGATGAACCCGGACGCGGGAGAAATTCTGGACGTCGGCCAAGCCGATCTTCTTCCAGGTCTTGCCGGCGTCGGTCGACTTCCAGACGCCGTCGCCGGGCATGATGTTGCCGCGCAGCTCGGTCTCTCCGGTGGTCAGGTAAACCACATCCGGATTGGCTTCGCACACCGCGACACCGCCCACGGCGGAGTTGTCGAGCTGACCGTCGGTGACCGGCTTCCAGGTGGTGCCGCCGTCGGTCGTCTTCCAAAGGCCGCCCCCGACCGCGCCGAAATAATATTCATTGGGCCGCGCGATGCTGCCGGCCACCGCGATCGAGCGGCCGCCGCGTTCCGGACCGATGTTGCGCCATTTAAGGCCGGTGAAGAACGCTTCCTCGCCTTTGGGCGGAGGCGTCGCCTCGGCCTTGGCAACAGGCTTGTCGCTGTCGGCGGCGTGGGCGGTGCCCACCGTCAACGCCAGCGCAGAAACACAGACGAACCAAAGACCTAGACGCCGCATCATCGCTCCCCTTTATTTAACCTGTATCATAGCCGTCTTAGACGGCAACGTTTCCGAATAGCCCCCGCCCAGCGCGCGGACGAGCGCGACGGCGGTCTGCATCCGCTGCGTCTGCACGCCGATCGCGGCGCGCTCCGCATCCAGAGCCGCGGTCTGCGCGGTCACCACTTCCAGATAGTCGGCCGCGCCTTCGCGATAGCGGGTGAGGGCGAGATCGCTTGTCCGTGCTGCCGCCGCCGCGGCGTCGTTCTGGTCGGCCGCCTGGGCGGCGAGCAGACGCGACGCGGCCAGGCTGTCCTCCACCTCGCGAAAGGCGGTAAGTGCGGCCTCGCGGTAATTGGCGGCGGCCTCGTCGTATTCGGCGCGCGAGATGCGCACGCGTGCCTGGCGGCGGCCGCCGTCGAACAGGTCGAGCGCAGCGGAAAGCGGTCCGAGCGCCCAGAAGCCGGCCGGCGCGCTCAGCAGGCTGCCATGGCTGCTTTCGAAGCCGCCGGCGAGGCCGAGCGTCAGGTCCGGGAAGAAAGCCGCGCGGGCAACGCCGATCCGCGCATTCGCGGCCGCGATCCGGCGCTCCGCCGCGGCCACGTCGGGCCGGCGCTGCACCAGCGTGGCGGGGGTTTCGGCTGGAACCGGGGGAGGAGCGCCGATCGCGGTTTCGGTCGGCGCGATCGAAAGGCCGGACGGCGTCGTGCCCACCAGCGCCGCAATCTCGTGCTCGGTGGCGGCGCGGCGGTTCGCCACGGCGGAAATCTGCGCGCGCGCATCGGACAGCAAAGTCTGCGCGCGATTCACGTCGAGACCGGAGGCAGCGCCGCCGTCGTGCCGCGCCCGGGTGAGCTCCAGCGCCTTCGCATAGGCGTCGACCGTCGCGCGGAGCAGCGCCGCTTCGGCATCTGATCCGCGCAGGCGGAAATAGGCGTCGGCAAGCGAGGCCTGCAGGCTTAGCCGGACGGCAGCGAGATCGGCACCGCTCGCATCCGCCTCTGCACGCGCGGCGCGCACGGAGTTGCGCACGCGGCCCCACAGGTCGAGCTCATAGGCGAGAGTGGCGCCGATGCTTGCGTCCGTGAAGCGCCCCCCGGTGCTCGAACCCGGCCGGCGCGCCGAGGTGCGTTCGCGTGAAAGGTCCGCCGAGGCGGTGACGGTCGGGTAGAGATTGGCCGCGGCTTCGCCGACCGCGGCGCGCGCGGCATCGAAACGCGCAACGGCAGCGGCCAGTGTCGGGCTGGCGCGGTCGATCCGCGCCTCGAGATCGTCGAGCGCGGGATCGCCGAACATCGTCCACCAGTCGCCGCGCGGGGCAGCGTCCAGGGGCGTGGCTGCGGTCCAGCCCGCGGGCGCTTCCTTATAAGCGGCGGGCACGGCGATCGTGGGCGGCGCATAGTCGGGCGCCATCGAGCACCCGGCCAGCAACAATGCCAGACTGAAACTAGGTGCGCGCACGAGCCTGGACCTTGAGCGGGTCGCCATTCTCGATCGCGTCCGGCGGCGTGTCGACAATCCGCTCGCCGCCGGTCAGGCCGGAGACGATCTCGACTTCCTTGCCCTGATCGCGCCCGATCTCGACCTGCTGAAGCCGTGCGCGACCGTTTTTGTCGACGATCACCACGGTCGGGCCGGATTCGCGGAACAGGATTGCGCTCCCCGGCAGCCGCAGGGCGTTGGCGGAGGCCGGCAGCGGGAAAGTGACCTTCGTATAGGCGCCGGGCTTCAGCGCGCGGTCGCGATTGTCGGCCTGAAGTTCGACCAGCACCGTTCCCGACTCCGGATCGATCGCCCCCGCGGTTCGGACAAGCACCGCGTCGAAGGTGCGGCCCGGATATTCGGGAACGGTCAACGTCGCGCCGAGACCCGGATGGATCTGGGCCGAAAAGCTCTGCGGCACGCGCACATAGATGCGCATCCGGTGCACGTCGGACACAGTGAAGAGCGGCTGCGCAGAGGCGTTGCCCGACGTCACGAGCGCGCCGATCTGGGCGGAGCGGCTGGTCACAACGCCGGGGAAGGGGGCGGTCAGCCGCTCGAAGCCCTGCATTGCGCGTAGCCGCTTCACGTTCGCGAGCTGGGCGTTGGCCACCGCTGTCTTGGCTGCCAGATCGCCGGCCTTCTCGTCCGCTTCCTGTTGCGAGACGGCATCCTTCTTCAGCAGCGTCTGCCAGCGCTCGGCGGTGGTGCGGGCCAGCTTCTGGTTGGCGACCGCCGTCTGATAATCGGCCTGGGCCTGGGCGAGCTGCTGGTCGACTTCCGGCGCGTCGAGGATCGCGAGCGTCTGGCCCGCACCGACGCTGTCGCCGATGTCCACCAGCCAGCGCCGGACATAGCCATTGGTGCGAGCGAAGATCGGCGCGCTGTTGAACGCCTGCACATTGCCCGGCAGTTGCAGCTCGGCCGTGCCGGCACCGCGCTTGGGCTGGACGACGGTCACGACCTGCACTGCGTTGTCGCGTGCGGCGGCGGCCAGCTCGTGGCCGGCGCTGATCCGCGTCGACACGCCGACCACGATGATTCCGGCCGCGGCCAGGACCGCGATCAGCCCG
>NZ_DASTXI010000089.1:0-7553 GCF_035758555.1 Sphingomonas sp.
AGACGGTGACGGTCGGCGGGACGATCTCAGGATATTGGGAGACCGGCAGGCCGAAATAGGCAATCGCACCAACGATCGTGATCACGATCGCGATGACGGCCGCGAAGATCGGGCGCGTGATGAAGAAACGCGAGAGGCGCATGGGGCTTCTCCTCGCTCGAATTGAGCTGGTCTGTGGAGGTGAGAGGGGCCCAAGGCCCCTCTCGCGCTTAACGGGCGGCGAAGGTCGCTTGGTCGGGCGGCGGCGTGCCGATCGCCGGCGCGTCCGCGATTTGCTGCGGCGTTACCTTGCCGGCGCGGACCTGCACCTTGGCACCGGGCGCAGCCAGCTGCGTGCCTGAAATGACGACGTGGTCCGCAGGCGTCAGGCCGGAGCGGATGACGCGGAGCCCATCGACCAGTGCGCCGACCGCAACCGGCTTGGCCGCGACGGTGCCGTCCTTGCCCACCACCAGCACGATCTTGCGCGCCTGGTCGGTCTGGACGGCCGCGTCGGGCACCAGCAGCGCCTTGACCGTGCCGCCGCTCGCCAGCCGCATGTTGCCGAACATGCCCGGCGTCAGGAACATCTCCGGATTGTCCAGCACGGCGCGACCGCGGATCGTGCCCGACTTCGGGTCGATGCCGTTGTCGGTGAAGTCGAGCCGGCCCTTCCAGCGATAATCCGGCTCGTCCTGCAGCCGGATCTCGACCGTTGAGGCGTCGATCCCCTGCTCCTGCGCGCGCTTCGCTTTCAGGAACAGGGCCTCGGATGCGTCGAAGCTGAAGTAGATCGGATCGAGCGCGTTGATCGTGGTCAGCAGCGAGCCCGCCGCGCCATCGCCGGCCATCACCAGATTGCCCGGATCGATCCGGCGATCCGACACGCGGCCGCCGATCGGCGCGCGAACCTGGGTGAACTCCAGGTCGAGCGCGCGCGAGCGGACCCGCGCCTGCGCGCCGGCAACGGCAGCCACGGCCGCGCGCACCCGCGCCTGGAGCCGGTCGACCTCGCTTTGCGATACCGCCTGGTCGCCGAGCAGCCGCTGCGCGCGGCCCAGATCGGCCTTGGCGAGCGCGAGATCGCTCTCGGCGCTCGCCAGCCCGGCACGCGCTTCGGCAAGCGCCGCCGCGAACGGGCGCGGATCGATCGTGAACAGCACCTGCCCTTTCCGGACCCGCTGCCCGTCGGTGAAATGGACGGCCGTGATCTGGCCGGAGACACGCGGCCGCACTTCCACCGACCGGCTCGCTTCGAACCGGCCGACGTAATCGTCCCACTGGTTGACCTCGCGGACCAGCGGCTGCGCGACCGTCACTGTCGGCGCGGGCGGTGCTGCCGGGGCCGGCGCCTCGCGATTGGCGACGACCAGGCCGCCCAGCAGCACCGCCAGCGGCACCGCGACAAACGCGCCCTTGCGCCACCGTGCGCCGGTACGAATTTCGGCCGGCGCCGCGACTTCGTTCGCGCCGGTCTCGTCGATGCGAGTAATCATGTTCATGGCTCAGGCCCTCCGGCGGCGCGCGCTGCGGCCGCGGCTGATGCTGGTCAGGACGAGTTCGAGATGGTCCGGCGTGAAACCCGCCGCATGGAAGCCCTCGATCTCGGATTCGGGGATGGCGAAGCCGTGGTACCAGGCGTGCACCGACACCCGGCGCAGCGCCTCCAGCCGCGGATCGGCCAGCCGCGTGTCGGTCCGCCCGCCGAACAAGGCGGCAAGCGCGACCGCGATCCGGCCCGGCGTCCGCAGCGACGCCAGGGAATCGCGCTGGGCCAGCGCCACCACTTGCCATTCGAGCGCGCTCAGGCTGGCCTTGGGCGGAACAGGATCGTGCCGCGGGGCCACGGGCGCAGACGCAGCTGTCGGTTCGGCAAAGTTCAGATACGCCATGGTCAACTCCCTTTTCTCCGCCGGCGCAGGGCAAACCTCGCCCGTTCGCGAAAGCGCGTTGCGCCCGCGTGCTCCGGCACATGTTTTCGGCGGCACGAATGCGTCGCGGCGAAGCTATCGCCGCAGCTCGTTTCCGTTGGTCTGCTCTGGTGGTGGCACCTCGGCCATTAATCTCTACCGGTCGGTATATAAACCGTTCAGCAGGCGTTCAAGGCCTTTCTATACCGGTCGGTAGGCGATTTTTCCGCAGGCTTTTGATTTCCCGAAAAAACTTTTTTTCAGTCGCCCGGCCAAAAGGCCAGGCTAGTGTCGATCAGCCGCTCCAGATCCTCGCGCGAGGCGCCGGCTCCAGCCTGGACCGCCATGCCCTGAAGGATCGCGTAGAGATAGCTGGTCAGCCCTTCGACATCGACATGGGACGGCAGGTCCCCTTCCGCCTTGGCGCGATCCATTCGGGCGACCAGCGCGCGTCGGGCCGTAGCGCCGCGTTCCAGCACGAATTCGCGGATCGACTGCGCTTCCTCGCCGCACGCGACCGAGCTGATGACGCCCAGGCAGCCGCGGGGCTCGCAATTGCTCGTCTGGTTTTCCAGTGCCCCGCGCAGCAGATGCTCTGCAACTTTGCGCGCAGTCGGCTCGGCCAGGGCCTTGCCGACATAATCCATCTTCTCGCGCTCGTAGAGATCGAGCGCCTTGCAGAACAGCTGCTCCTTGTTGCCGAAGGCGGCGTAAAGGCTCGGCTTGGTGATCCCCATGGCGCTGGTGAGGTCGGTCATCGACGCGCCTTCATACCCCTTGCTCCAGAACACGCGGAGCGCCGCCGTCAGCGCCTGCTCGGTGCAGAACTCGCGCGGACGGCCCCGATGGGGAGCGGCGGCAATCGATTCCATAACGAGCGGTATATAACATCGCTGTCAGCAAATGCGAGTCCGCCGCCCACGTGCCTCAATACTGGCCATAGCGCCCCCTCACCGATGCGCGCAGCGCCGCGCTGTCATAGCCGATGCCGTCCTTGAACACGATTTCGACCTTCTCGATGTCGGTTATGTCGCGCGACGGATCGCCGCCGACCACGACCAGATCGGCATTCTTGCCGGCGGCGATCGAGCCGATCCTGTCGGCAAGACCCAGATAGGTCGCCCCGTTCAGCGTCGCGATCCGGATCGCCTCGACCGGTGTGAAGCCGGCCTGGACCAGCAGCTCGACCGCGCGCAGATCGCCCCAGCCGGGAATGACGTTGCCGGCGCCGGTCGGATCGGGGCCGGCGATCAGCAGTCCGCCCGCGGCGACGAACGCGCGTTCCAGCTTCAGCTCGTTAGCCCAGAGCTTCGCGCGCGCCGCCTTGCGTTCGGGCGTCCCCGCCTCGGTGAGCTTGCGGAGCCGGAAATAATCCTCGCGCGCCTGCGGCGTCAGGACGGCAAGCGCACTTTCCGGCAACGGGCGATAATCGGGCGAGCTCGGCTCGAACACCGGAAGCGTGGACGTGACCGCGACCTTGGCCTTGACCAGCGTCTGGATCAGATCGCGGGCGGCCTCGCTGTCGGCGTCCATTGCTGCGAGTGTCGGCGCGCCGACCGTTTTCGGGCAGACGTCCGGCTGCTTGCCGGGATCGTTCTGCGTGTTGACCCAGAAGCCGTGCTCCAGGTCGTCGATGCCCAGCGCTGCCGCTTCGGGATAGCTGACCGAGCAGAGGTGGCCGGTCAGCTTCAGTCCATGGCGATGGGCTTCATCGATGGCCGCCTTCAGCTCCGCGCGCGTGATGTTCATGTATGCCTTGAACGAGGTCACGCCCTGCCCCGCCCAGAACGCGACGGTGTTGCGGGCGTCCTCCGCATCTTTCAGCTGATGCATCTGGATGAAGGGGCTGTTCTTCCCCTCCAGATAGGGACCTGTCACGTCCATATGCGGGCCGGCCAGCAGGCCCGCATCGATCTGCGCCTTTACGTTCAGATCGGTATAGGGCTCGACGCTCCCGGTCGTCCGCATCGTCGTAACGCCGGCCGCGAGATACAGGCGCGGCGCGCTGAACGTCATCTGCGGCACCAGCGGCGTCGGCACATCGGCGTGGCCGTGATCGTCCAGATCGGGACGGGCGATATAGTACATATGGTCATGCATGCCGATCAGGCCGGGCAGGACCGTGCGGCCGGGCAGATCAAGCACGGTCGCGCCTTTCGGAACCGGCGCGGACGCGGGGGCAATCGAGCGGATCGTGCCGCCTTCGAGGATCACCGTCCGGTCCTCCAGCGGCGGCCGCCCGGTGCCGTCGATCACGCGCACGTGCCGAAGCGCGACCAGCGGGGCGTCGACCTTGACGAATGGGCGAACGCTCGCCTGCGGCGCCGATCGCGGCGGGAGCACCCGGTCCGCGAAAGAGACGGCAGCGGGGCTGGACGTTGCCGCAAGCGCCGCCGCGGCAAGCGCATTGACCAACGGCTGCATCATCTCGCCTCCCTATATCTGACCGGTTTTGCTTTGCGTCGCCGATCAATGCGTTAGGAAAGGGGCAAAAGCAAAGCGGGGAGTTCGCCATATGATTCGCGCGTGTTTCAGGCTGGGAACGGCCGCCATTCTCTTGTCCGCAGCCTCTGGAGCGCTCGCCGCGGGAGCGTCGGTTTCGTCGCTGAAGACGCGCGCGATCGCTGGCGTGGAAGCCCGTGCGAAGATGGCGCAGGAGATCACCGATTCCGTATTCAGCTTCGGCGAGCTCGGTTTTCATGAGGTCGAGACCTCGCGCTACCTGACAGACCTCCTCGAAAAGAACGGCTTCACGGTGGAGCGCGGGGTCGCCGGCCTGCCGACCGGCTGGGTCGCGCGCTGGACCTATGGCAGCGGCGGCCCGGTGATCGCGCTCGGCAGCGACATCGACGGCATTCCCAAGGCGTCGCAAAAGCCGGGCGTTCCGTGGCACGAGCCGCTGGTCGAAGGCGCGCCGGGGCATGGCGAAGGCCACAACTCCGGCCAGGCGGTCAACATCGTCGCTGCGCTGGCGGTCAAGGACCTGATGGAGCGGGAGAAGATTCCCGGCACGCTGATGCTCTGGCCGGGCGTTGCGGAGGAACTGGTCGCGGGCAAGGCGTTCATGGTCCGCGACGGCGTGTTCAAGGGCGTGGACGAGGTGATCTTCACCCATGTCGGCGACAATCTGAACACCACCTGGGGTCAGCCCTCGGGAACCGGCCTCGTGTCGGTCCAATATACCTTCAAAGGCGAAAGCGCGCATTCGGCCGGCGCGCCGTGGCGCGGCCGCTCCGCGCTGGACGCGGTCGAGCTGATGGACATGGGCTGGAACATGCGCCGCGAGCATCTACGGCCGGAACAGCGCTCACACTACGTCATCACCGACGGCGGCGACCAGCCGAACGTCGTGCCGTCGCTGGCGACCGTCTGGTATTATTTCCGCGAGCAGGACTTCAAGCGCATCCGCGACAATTTCGAGATCGGCAACGAGATGGCCGAGGGCGCGGCGAAGATGACCGGCACCACGGTCACGCACCGGATCGTCGGGACCGCGGCGCCGCGCCACTTCAACAAGCCGATGGCCGAGGCGGCCTACGCGAACATCAAGGCCGTGGGGCTGCCCCAATGGACCGAGGGCGAGCAGGCGTTCGCGAAGCTGGTCCAGAAGAACGTGAAGGCGGAAAAGCAGGACGGGCTTGCCACCAAGCTGGACGAGCTGGAGCCGCCGGCAGAGGAGCCGAAGAGCGGCGGTTCGGACGATATCGGCGACATCTCCTGGATCGTGCCGACGATCACGATCCGCTACCCGGCGAACATCCCGCATCTGCCCGGTCACAATTGGTCGAATGCGATCGCGATGGCGACGCCGATCGCGCACAAGGGCGTCGTCGCCGGCGCCAAGGTGGTGGCGATGACCACGCTCGACCTGCTGACGAAGCCGGAGCTTCGCAGAGCCGCGCGCGACTATTTCACGAACGTCCAGACCAAGGACCAAAAATATCAGCCGATGATCACGGCGGCGGACAAACCGGCGCTGGAGATCAACGCGGAGACGATGGACCGCTTCAAGCCTGAGCTTGCCAAATATTATTACGATCCGGCGCGCTATCCGACCTATCTGGAACAGCTCGGCATCCCGTTTCCGATGCTGAAGGAGCCGGCCGCGGGCGCCGGCCAGTAGCGCCGGGCGGACGCCTTCCGCCGGCAAGCTGGTCCTGACCGGCAGGGAACGGCGTCGGTCCTGCTCCGTTGGGTTTGAGGGGACAAGCTCAAAGGAGATGGTCGATGGAGCGGCTTGCCGCCACGCTTCCCTCATGGCTGGCGACGATCGCGCTGGTTGCCGGCGCCGTGCTGGTTGCACTGGCGCTGCATTGGATCGCGCTCAACCTGGCCAGACGTGCGGCGGCCAGATCGTCCATGACGTTGGACGACATGGTCATCCGGCGCATCTGCGCGCCGCTGCGCTGGCTGCTGGTCGGCTTTGCGCTTTCGACGATCCGGCCGGCGCTGGCGCTCGACGCCGCCGGGCTGCGGGCGTGGGATCGCGTCGCCGGACTCGTCTTTCCCGGCCTGGTCGGCTGGATGGCGGTCGCGGCGCTGAACATCGCAGCCGACTGGATACGGTCGCGGGCAGACATCAGCACGGCCGACAATCTGCGTGCGCGGCGGCGCCGCACGCGCGCCGACATCCTGCACCGCGTCGGCATGTTCCTGATCCTGCTCGTCACCTTCTGCATGATGCTGATGAGCATTCCGGGCGTCCGCAACATCGGCGTGACGCTGATCGCGTCGGCCGGCCTCGCCGCGCTGGCCGTCGGCGCCGCGGCGCAGCCTGCGCTCAAGAACCTGATCTCAGGGTTGCAAATGGCCTTTACCGAGCCGATCCGGATCGACGACGTGGTCGTGATCGAAGGCGAATGGGGCCGGATCGAGGAAATCCGGCTCACCTATGTCGTCGTCAAGGTCTGGGACGAGCGGCGGCTGATCGTGCCGGTCTCCAAATTCCTGGAAGACAGCTTCCAGAACTGGACGCGCACGACCAGCCAGATCCTGGGCAGCGTCTTCTGGTATCTCGATCCCGCCGCCGATATCGGCCGCCTCCGCGCCAAGCTGGGAGAGCTCGTCAAGGCGAACCGCCGCTGGGACGGACGCTTCTGCAACCTCCAGGTCACCGACAGCAAGCCCGAAGCGATCGAGGTCCGCGCGCTGATGACCGCCAAGGATGCGTCGACCGCCTTCGACCTTCGCTGCGACGTGCGCGAGGCCATGCTGGCCTTCATTCGCGAGCAGATGCCCGAGGCGATCGTCCGCTATCGCGGCGATCTGGGCTTCACTCGGCCGGAACCGGTGCCGACATGAGCGCCTCGGTAAAGCGCCGGCGCCACCAGACCACGTCCTGCTCCTCGACATTCTGCTTCAGGATGCGCCAGCGGCGCACCCGCTCCTCGAGCGGCATGCGCAGCGCCGTCATGATCGCGTCCGAAATCTCCTCGTTGCTGTATGGATTGACCAGCAACGCATCGCTCAGTTGCTCGGCAGCGCCGGCGAACCGCGACAGGATGAGGACCCCCGGATCGTCCGGCGACTGGGCCGCGACATATTCCTTGGCGACGAGGTTCATGCCGTCCCTGAGCGGCGTCACGAGGCCGATCTTGCTGGCCCGGTAGACTCCGGCCAGCACGTCGCGCGGATAGCTCTGGTTCACGTAGCGGATCGGCACCC
>NZ_DASTXI010000095.1:0-9969 GCF_035758555.1 Sphingomonas sp.
CGCAGGATGGCGGCGGCCGCATCCGCTTGCGGGGGGAGCCGGTCGCGCAGACCTTGGGGAAGGAGGGCAGTGGTCATGAGCCTGCCCCTCTCCCCAATGGGGAGAGGGTTGTCCAGTCACCCGAACCGCAGCGCCTTCACCTTCTTCACGCCAGGTAGCTTGCACAGCTGCTTCAGCAGTGGTTCCGCCACCGGCGTGTCGACGGACAGCAGCAGCACCGCTTCGCCGCCGGCGTCGCGGCGGCCGAGGTGGAAGGTGCCGATATTGACCCCGGCATCGCCAAGCGCGGTGCCGATACGGCCGATGAAGCCGGGCGCGTCCTCGTTGACGACGTACAGCATCGGGCCGGTCAGGTCGGCTTCGACCTTGATGCCGAACAGCTCGACCAGCCGCGGGTTCTGGTCGCCGAACAGGGTGCCGGCGACCGAGCGTTCGCCTTCCGACGTGGCGACCGAGACCCGGACAAGCGTGTGGTAATCGCCTTCGCGGTCATGCCGGACCTCGCGCACGTCGAGCCCGCGCTCCTTGGCGAGGAACGGCGCGTTGACCATGTTCACCGTGTCGGAGAAGACCCGCATCAGCCCGGCCAGCACGGCGCCGGTGATCGGCTTCTGGTTGAGCTCCGCAGCAGCGCCCTCGACTTCGATGTTGATCTGCGTCAGCCCGCCATGGGCGAGCTGGCCGACCAGCGAGCCGAGCTTTTCCGCAAGCAGCATGTAGGGGCGCAGCCGCGGCGCGTCCTCGGCCGACACCGACGGCATGTTGAGCGCGTTGGTGACGGCGCCGGTCAGCAGAAAGTCGGACATCTGCTCGGCCACCTGGATCGCGACATTGACCTGCGCTTCGCTGGTCGAGGCGCCAAGGTGCGGCGTCGACACGAACCCTGGCGTGCCGAACAGCGGCGACGCGGTCGCCGGCTCCTCGACGAACACATCGAGCGCCGCGCCCGCGACATGGCCGGACTCCAGTGCATCCTTCAGCGCCGCTTCGTCGACCAGCCCGCCGCGCGCGCAGTTGATGATCCGCACGCCCTTCCGCGTCCTGGCGAGATTCTCGGCGGAAAGGATGTTGCGGGTCTGGTCGGTCAACGGGGTGTGCAGGGTGATGAAGTCGGCGCGCGCCAGCAGCTCGTCGAGCGTGACTTTCTCGACGCCCAGCTCGCGCGCCCGCTCGGCCGACAGGAACGGGTCATAGGCGGCGACCTTCATCTTCAAGCCGAGCGCGCGGTCGGCGACGATCGAGCCGATATTGCCGGCCCCTATCAGGCCCAGCGTCTTGCCGGTCAGCTCGACCCCCATGAAGCGGTTCTTCTCCCACTTGCCGGCCTGGGTGGAGCGGTCGGCTTCGGGAATGTCGCGGGCAAGCGCGAACATCAGCGCGATCGCGTGCTCGGCAGTCGTGATCGAGTTGCCGAACGGGGTGTTCATCACGACGACCCCCTTCGCCGAGGCGGCGGGGATATCGACATTGTCGACGCCGATGCCGGCGCGGCCGACGACCTTCAGGTTGGCGGCCGCATTCAGCACGTCGCGGCCGACCTTGGTCGCGGAGCGGATGGCGAGGCCGTCATAGTCGCCGACGATCGCGACCAGCTCTTCCTTGGAAAGACCGGGTTTCTCGTCGACCTCGATGCCGCGATCGCGGAAGATCTGTGCGGCGCGAGGGTCCATTTTGTCGGAAATGAGGACTTTGGGCATTTGCTTTTCCTTTGCCCCTCTCCCGCTTCGGGAGAGGGAGGGGTCCACGGCGGAGCCGTGGGAGGGTGAGGGTAAGGAGGTGAGGACTGCCCTCACCCGTCTCGCTTCGCTCGCCGCCCTCTCCCGCAAGCGGGAGAGGGGCTGGGTCAGCCGGTTTTCACCTGCAACCATCCCCAGTCGAGCCAGGGGCCGAGCGCCTCGATGTCCGCCGCGTCGACTGTCGCGCCGCACCAGATGCGCAGCCCTGCGGGTGCGTCGCGGTGGCCGGCGATGTCATAGGCGGCGTCCTCGCTCTCCAGCTTGGTGGCAAGCTTCTTGACCAGCGCCAGCCGGCCTTCCTCGTCCAGCCCCGACACCGCATCGTCCGCGAATTTCAGGCAGACGCTGGTGGTGGATCGGATCGCCGGATCGACCACGAGATGGTCGAGCCAGGGCAGCGCCTCGACGACGCGGTCGAGCGCTCCGGCATTGGCGATCGATCTCTCGATCAGTCCCTCCAGCCCGCCGACCTCCTTCGCCCATTCGAGCGCGAAGATATAATCCTCGATCACGAGCATCGACGGGGTGTTGATCGTCTCCCCCTGGAAGATGCCTTCGATCAGCTTGCCGGCCTTCGTCATCCTGAAGATCTTCGGCAAGGGCCAGGCGGGCGTGTAGCTCTCCAGCCGCTCGACCGCGCGCGGGCCCAGGATCAGCACGCCATGCGCCGCCTCGCCGCCCAGCACTTTCTGGAAGCTGAAGGTGGTCACGTCGAGCTTGTCGAACGGCAGCGGCATCGCAAACGCCGCGCTGGTCGCGTCGGCAAAAGTGAGGCCCTCGCGATCGTCCGGAATCCAGTCGCCGTCCGGCACGCGCACGCCTGAGGTGGTGCCGTTCCAGGTGAAGATCACGTCGTTCGTGAAATCGACCGCGGAGAGGTCGGGCAGCGCGCCATAGGGCGCCTTCATCACCGTCGGCTCGATCTTCAGCTGCTTGACGGCATCGGTGACCCAACCTTCACCGAAGCTTTCCCAGGCGAGCAGAGTGACCGGTCGCGCGCCCAGCATCGACCACATCGCCATTTCGACGGCGCCGGTGTCGGACGCGGGCACGATGCCGATGCGGTGCGTGTCGGGCACCTGCAGCACTTCGCGGGTGAGGTCGATCGCGTGGCTCAGCCGGCTTTTGCCGAGCTTCGAGCGGTGCGAGCGGCCGAGTGAGCCGTGCGGCAGCCGCTCGAGCGCCCAGCCAGGCGGCTTGGCACAGGGTCCGGATGAGAAATAGGGGCGCGCCGGCTTTTCGGCGGGGCGGTCCTGACGCACTTCGAGCGTCAGGTCGGCAACAAGTCCAGTCATGTAACTCTCCTCGCAGAGAGCGCGCGCCGCGTTGGGACGGCGTGGCCCGCCGACGGGAATAGTGGCGCGCCGGGAGATGTCAATCGCGGCATGCCTGTCCCGGATCGGGACGCAATTGATTCCTCGGATTCATCCTATGTGAATCCACAAACAGGCCGTTCTGGTGTATGAACAAGGTGACGAAAACAGGCATGGTTGCGCCTGAATCGCGTAACATCAGGTGCTTAGGGGGTGTGACTCATGAAAAGACTTCTTCGCGCAGCGGCGATGGCGAGCGTTTGCGCCATGGCGTTGCCGCAGGCAGCTTCGGCGGCGACATGGGTCAGCACCCTCAATTCGAGCGACGCTCAATCCAATGGCCCGTGGGGCACCGTCACGTTGGACGAGCTCGACGCGAACACCGTCGAAGTCACGCTGTTGCTCGCCCCCGGCTACAAGATCGTCGATACCGGCGCGCACCACGCGTTTACGTTTAACCTGGTTGATTCGCCGAACAGCAGCGTCAGCATCGTGACGCCGACCGGCGGCACCAATCCGCTCACCTATCTGGGTGAAGGTTCGTTCGGCAATCCGCCGTTCGGCAGCTTCGCTAACGCCTTTTCGTGCTGCGGGCCGGGGGCCAACAACTCCAAGACGACGCCTTTCACCTTCACCGTTTCCAACGCCAGCGGCATCAGCTTCGCGGGCCAGGGCTATACCACCGACACCAACGGGAACCTGGCCAGCTTCGGCACCGGGAATCGCTTCGGTCCGAACAGCGGCGGCTGGTGGTTCGCGGTCGACGTGATCGCTCCGAACGGCGGCCCCACGGGCGCGGTCGGCGCTGGCACCCCGGTCCTGGTGACCACCCCCGTTCCGGAACCGGCGACCTGGGCGATGATGATCGGCGGCTTCGGCCTGCTGGGCGCGGCGGTCCGTCGCCGTCGCGCTGCCGGTCGCGCGATCGCCTAAGCGCCTCGATTCGCGCCGTTCGACTCGGACGCGCCACGGTTCGCCGCGGCGGCGATTCTCGCACGTACCCGATTCCGTCATGCTCCCCCGATGGGGCGAGCGCGGGCAATCATTGCGGCATGCATGGGGCTGGCGGCCTGTACCGGCGGCGTCAGCGAACGCCGCGCGCCGGCGCCGCAGCCGCCCAACCGGCTCACGAACGATTCGCCGCAGACGCGCGTCTGCCTCGCCAATCTTGGCCAGCTCGCGAACTTCCAGTCGGTGCCGGACCGCGACTTTGGCGAAGGCTGCTACATCTTCTCCAGCGTGAAGCTGACCGGGACCGGCGTGCCCGTCAGCAATTTGGGACCGATGACCTGTTCGCTGGCCGCGACCTTCGCCGGCTGGGTCAGGAGCGGCGTAATGCCGGCGGCACGGCTCTACCTCGGTTCGGAACTGGCGCGGGTGGAGACGTTCGGCAGCTATTCGTGCCGCAACATCAACGGCCGGCAGAGCGGCAACCGTTCCGAGCACGCGACCGCCAATGCCGTCGACGTCAGCGGCTTCGTGCTGGCCGACGGGCGGCGGATCACGATCAGGCAGGACTGGGATTCGGACGATCCGGCGGTGCAGAGCTTCCTCGCCGCGATCCACACCTCGGCCTGCCGGCGGTTCAAGACCGTGCTCAGCCCCGACTATAACGCCCTCCACGCCGATCATTTTCATCTGGACATGGGCCGCGGGCCGTTCTGCCGGTGATTGCTCCTTAACGCGCGCCGTCCTAAGCGCGACCGCTTATGACAGACACCCGCGTTCCCGCCCGCGTCTTCCCCAATGCCCAGGACGAGGCCGAAGCCGCCAAGAACCTGACGCAGACGCCGCAGACCATGCACCCGGCCTACCGGCTGGCGTTCCAGGACACCGATTTCCTGCTGCGCGAGGATCTGCGCCCGGTCCGTTTCCAGCTGGAGCTGCTGAAGCCCGAGCTGCTGCTGGACGAGGCGCAGATCGGCTCGACCTTCGTCTTCTACGGCTCTGCGCGCATCCCGGAACCCGCCAAGGCCGAGGCACTGCGCGAAGCCGCAACGGACGATTTCGGGCGGCTGGTGGCGGAGCGGCTGATCGCGAAGTCCAAATATTACGACGTCGCGCGCGAGCTGGCCCGGCTCGCCAGCCAATGCCCGCGCGACCTGGAGGGGCAGCGGCATTTCGTCGTCTGCTCGGGCGGCGGACCGTCGATCATGGAAGCGGCGAACCGCGGCGCCGAGGACGTCGGCGCGGAATCGATCGGCCTCAACATCATGCTGCCGCACGAGCAGACGCCGAACGCTTATGTGACGCCGTCGCTCAGCATGCAGTTCCACTATTTCGCGCTGAGGAAGATGCACTTCCTGCTCCGCGCGCGGGCAGTGGCCGTGTTTCCCGGCGGTTTCGGCACGTTCGACGAGACGTTCGAGCTGCTGACGCTGATTCAGACCGGAAAGGTCTCGCCGATCCCGGTGCTGATGTACGGCCGCGAATTTTGGGAGCGCGTCGTCAATTTCGAAGCGCTGGCCGAAGAAGGCGTGATTGCGCGCAAGGACCTCGACCTGTTCAGGTTCGTCGAGACCGCGCAGGAAGGCTGGGACTATGTCCGCAAATGGTGGCGCGACCGCCCGCTAACGAGGTGAGGGCGTAGCCTTGGGCGGCTGGTCGTCACGCGTATCGGCGGCGCTGTTGTCCGGGTTCTCCGGCGGCCGCTGGTTGGCGTGCTCCGGGTCCATGATCGTCGCCGGGTCGGGCGCGGGCGGCCGTGCCGAGGGCATCGGCGTCGCGCTCGGCGAGGGGCTCGGCGCGACCAGCGGTGTCGCCGTGGGCGAAGGCGTCGGGCTGGAAGAGGGCGCGGACGTCTGGCACGCAGCGCCGGTCGCCAGCACCGCGATCAGGACGGCCCCGCTGCCAAGAATGGGCGTGCGCATCTGATTGCTCCTTCAAGCGAGGGAAACGCTGCTGCCCGCGAATCTCTCCTTCACCCGCACTGGGCGCGGTGGAGGAGTTTCTGGTCCGCCAGCACCAGCGCCATCATCGCCTCGACGACCGGAGCGCCGCGGATGCCGACGCAGGGATCGTGGCGACCCTTGGTCGCGATCTCGGCCGCCTCGCCTGAGCGGGTGATCGTCTCCACCGGGGTGAGGATCGAGCTGGTCGGCTTGAACGCGACGCGCAGCCGCACCGGCTGGCCGGTCGAGATGCCGCCCGCGATCCCGCCCGCATGGTTGCTGCCGAACACCGGTGCACCGTCGCCCGGTCGCATCCGGTCGGCATTTTCCTCGCCGCGGAGTCGCGCGGCCGCGAAGCCGTCGCCGATCTCCACGCCCTTGACCGCGTTGATCGACATCGCGGCGGCGGCGAGCTCCGCGTCGAGCTTGGCGTAGAGCGGCGCGCCCCAGCCGGCCGGCACCCCGGTCGCTTCGCCCTCGACGATCGCGCCCAGCGATGAGCCTGCCTTGCGCGCGCCGTCGATCAGGGCCTCCCAGCGCGCCGCTGCGGCGGCATCGGGGCAGAAGAACGGGTTGCGGTCGATCTCGGCCGCGTCGAAGTCCTGGATCGCGTCGCCGCCGACTTCGGCGACCCAGGCGCGGACCGACACCTCCGGGATCACCAGCCGCGCCACCGCCCCCGCGGCCACGCGCATTGCCGTCTCGCGCGCTGAGGATCGGCCGCCGCCGCGATAGTCGCGGAAACCATATTTCGCGTCATAAGCATAGTCGGCGTGACCGGGCCGGTAGGCCTGCGCCACCTCCGAATAATCCTTCGATCGCTGGTCGACATTGTCGATGACCAGGCTGATCGGCGTGCCCGTCGTCCGCCCCTCGAAGACGCCGGAGAGGATGCGGACCTGGTCCGGCTCCTGCCGCTGGGTCGTGAAGCGCGACTGGCCCGGCCGGCGCTTGTCGAGCCAGGGCTGGATATCGGCGTCGGACAGCACGAGCCCAGGCGGGCACCCGTCGACCACCGCGCCGATCGCCGGCCCGTGGCTTTCCCCCCAGGTCGTGAACCGGAAGACGCGGCCGAAGCTGTTGACGCTCACTCGGCAGCTTGGGCGGGCGGCGCAAACGTAACGCGCGCAGCCATCATTCCTTGGACCGAAATGTCCTCGTCCAGCTGGTCCCAGTGAACGCCTGAGGGGCTGAGCTCGTAAGCTTCGAGCTGATCCGGGCGTGCTCCCAAAAGACGAGGGTACCACGCAAGCGGCACGATGATCGTGCGCCCGTCATCGAGCGCCACGCTCATCGTGTCCTCGTCGAACGAGACGTGGATTGGTTCAGGAAAAAAACTCATGCCACCGTTCCTCGAATTCGTCTCGACGCTCTATGACGATCGCCAATAGCATTTTGAGCGTGCGCGGGTCTACGCGCCTGTCGCTTGCGACCCTGACGACCGGAGTCAGCCAAATCTTCGCTTCGCTTCGATCCTTGCGGACATGCACATGCGGCGGTTCAAGCGGCATGCCTTCTCGCGAATAGAAATAGAATTTCCAGCCGTTATACTCGAAGAGCTTGGGCATCAGGCCAGCGCGATGTCCGGGGCGTCCTTCTGCTTCATGCCGACGACGTGATAGCCAGCGTCGACGTGATGCGTTTCGCCGGTCACGCCGGACGCGAGATCGCTGAGCAGGTAGAGCGCGGACCCGCCGACATCCTCGATCGTCACGTTGCGGCGCAGCGGCGCGTTCAGCTCGTTCCATTTGAGGATGTAGCGGAAATCGCCGATGCCGCTGGCGGCGAGCGTCTTGATCGGCCCGGCCGAGATCGCGTTTACCCGGATGTTGTCCGGCCCGAAATCGTTGGCGAGATATTTGACGCTGGTCTCCAGCGCCGCCTTGGCGATGCCCATGACGTTATAGTGCGGCACGACCTTTTCGGCGCCGTAATAGGAAAGCGTCAGCAACGCGCCGCCGTCCGGCATCATCTTCGCCGCACGCTGCGCGACCGCTGTGAAGCTGTAGACGCTGATGTTCATCGTCAGCAGGAAATCGTCGAGCCCGATCTCGGCATAGCGGCCGCGCAGCGTTTCCTTGTTGGTGTAGCCGATCGCATGAACGACGAAGTCGATGGTCGGCCAGCGCGCGGCCAGCTCGTCGAAGGTGCGGTCGAGCGCGGCCATGTCGGAGACGTCGCAGTCGAGCAGGAAATCGGAGCCGAGCTCGGCCGCCAGCGGGCGCACGCGCTTCTCCAGCGCCTCGCCCTGATAGCTGAAGGCGAGCTCCGCGCCCGCTTCCCTCAGCTTCTGCGAGACGCCCCAGGCCAGGGACCGCTCATTGGCGAGGCCCATGATAAGGCCGCGCTTGCCCTTCATCAATTGGTTCACGTGATGCCTTCCTCCGGGCTGGAATCGCGCTCCTTTAGCGCGCTGTCGGGAACCACCGCTAGTGCCGCGTTCAGATGCGCGCCGAAGACGAGGCCGAGGCCGATCGTAAAGAAGTAGATCAGGGTGATCGTAACCCCGGCGAGGCTGCCATAGGTCAGGTCGTAATTGCTGAACAGCGCCAGCACGACCGGCAGCAGCGATGTCACGGTCAGCCACCAGACGGCGATGAACAGCGGGCCGGGCCATTTTCGGCAATCGGTGCCGCGATAGCGGCGCGGCGTCATCACCAGGAACAGGAGGTAGAGCGCGCCGAAAATGAAAAGGCCGGGAATCAGCTTCGATGCGGTGATGATGAGCAGCAACGTCTCGTCCGCGAACGGCACGAAGCGGGTGATCGCCTCTTCCAGCGCGGTCAGCAAGGCCTGCAGCACGAACGAGAACAGCACCAGGATCACCGATCCGATTACCGTTGCCGTGTAGCGCAGCCGCGCGCGCCAGAACGGCGCCTCGCTGCGCACGCCATAGGCTCGGTAGATGATGTCCTTGATCGTGGCGATGAAGCCGCCGGCACTCCACAGCCCGCCCAGCGCGCCCAGCCAGAGCAGCGTGCCCGAACGTGCCAGCAGCACGTCGCTGATCGGCTTGCGCAGCACCTCAGCGACGCTGCGCGGCACCTGGCCCAGGAACTCGCCGACCGCCTGCGCCGTGGCCTGGCCCTGCCCGAAGGCATGGGCGAGCGCGGCGACCACGATGAAGAACGGGAAGATGGTCAGCAGGGTCAGATAGGCAATGTTGCCGGCATGCACGAAGCCGTCGTTCCACACGCCCGAGATCGCGCGGCCCAGGATCTTGCGGAACCGCGAACCCGGCCGCAGATATTTCAGCGTTTCGTCGACCTTGGCGTGGGCTTTGAGCAGGCGCCGGCGTCGCGCCTCGGGCGTTTGCGGGGCCGGACCCTCGACCTGGAATTCGGATTCGGCGTCGATCACGCCGGTTTAGACGCCCAGCCCCGCGCGCGGGTTGCGCTCGCCTGCGTTCCAGCCTTCGACGAAGGAGCGGAGCGCGGCATCGTCGGCGGGAATATCGATCATCAGCGTGACCAATTGGTCGCCGCGATCGCCGGCCTTGCGGTGAAAACCCTTGCCCTTCAGGCGCAATACCCGGCCCGAGCTGGAGCCGGCCGGCACGTTCAGCATCACCGGGCCGTCGACCGTGGGCACCTTGATCTTGCCGCCCTCGACCGCTTCCTTCAGCGTCACCGGCAGGTCGAGCAGCACATTGTCGCCGTCGCGCTTGTAGAAGCGGTGCGGCTCGACCTCGACCGTCACGATCGCGTCGCCGGTGCCGCCCGGCCCGGGCTGCCCCTTGCCGGCCAGCCGCATCTGGGTGCCGGTTTCGGTCCCCGCGCGCAGCTTAAGGTCGATCGTCTTGCCGTCTGCCAGCGTGATTCGCTGCGGCTTGAGTGCCGCTGCATCTTCGAAAGACACGCGCAGCCGATAGGCGGCGTCGGCGCCGCCGCCCCGTGGCGCCGACACCGCCTATCGGCTGCGCGTGCCGTTCGAGGATGCGGCGAGCCTGAAGACGCAGCGGATCACGCTTGCCGACGGCAAGACGATCGATCTGAAGCTGCGGGCCGGAACCGAGACCGGAACCCAGAT
>NZ_DASTXI010000100.1:0-8629 GCF_035758555.1 Sphingomonas sp.
ATCTGGGTTCCGGTCTCGGTTCCGGCCCGCAGCTTCAGATCGATCGTCTTGCCGTCGGCAAGCGTGATCCGCTGCGTCTTCAGGCTCGCCGCATCCTCGAACGGCACGCGCAGCCGATAGGCGGTGTCGGCGCCACGCGGCGGCGGCGCCGACCGGCGCCCGAAGCCGGAGGTGAAGCCGCCGCTGCCCGAACGGCCGAACAGCCCCTCGAAAATGTCGCCGAAATCGGATGCCTCGGTGTCGAAATCGAAGCCCGAGGTGCCGCCGCCCGATCGGTAGGTGCCGCCCGCTCCGCGCCCGGCGCCGAAGCCGAACGGCGCGGTCGGATTGCCGTCGGCGTCGATCTCGCCGCGGTCGAACTGGGCGCGCTTGTCCTTGTCGGTCAGCAGGTCATAGGCCGATGTCACCTGCGAGAACCGCTCGGCCGCCTTGGGATTGTCCTTGTTGCGGTCGGGGTGCAGCTCCTTGGCGAGCTTGCGATACGCCTTCTTGATATCGGCTTCGCTCGCGCCGCGAGCCACGCCCAGCACGGAATAGGGATCGGCGGCCATCGCTGTTCCTGTTACTCTCTTCAGTCCTGCATAGTCGGATGTTGCATTTCTGCAACACGCGATTTGGGGAGCGGCCGGATCGGCGGCAAGGTGTTTGGCCTTCGCGCACCGCCCCGGCTGCTTTAGAATGGGTGGCGAGGGAGAGCCATGTGGAACGCACCCGCATTGCCGTGCTGGTCGGCGCCGCGGTCGCGATGACGGGGAGCGCCGGGCCCGGACTGACGGGCCAATGGGGCGCGCGCGGTACGAACCTCAGCATCGGCGCAGACGGCGCCCGGCTGGAACAGGACTGCGCAAGCGGCAGCTTCGCACCCGTGAAGATCGACGCGAACGGCCGCTTCAGTACCAGGGGCCGTTACGAGGCTCACAAGCCTGGACCGCAGCCGGCCGACGCGCCGGATGGTGGAGCTGCCGCGTTCGAGGGCAAGCTCGATGGCGACACGCTGCGCCTGACCATCCGCCCTGCCGATGGCGCGCCGCAGCAGCTGACGCTGCTGAGGGGGAAGCGCGCCAAGCTGATCCGCTGCTACTGAAAAAAAAGGGCGGAGCCGAAGCCCCGCCCCATGCAGGTCGTGCGGTCTCGATCAGGCGTAGCTGACGGTGACGTTGCGGGTCCGGCGCATGCCGAAGCCGACAAAGCCGAAGCCCAGCACCATCATTGCCCAGGTCGCCGGTTCCGGAACGGCGGCGGCGTTGATGCCCGCGATCCAGGTGCTCCAGCGCGATCCGCCGGTGCCGCCGGGATGGCCGAATTCGGCCAGATTATATTCGCGGGCGAACTCGCCGATCAGCCAGAATTTGCTGGGATCGTCGGGGTCGACCGAGACCTGGCTGTAATCGCCCCAGCGCTGCCGGCCCGCGGCCGGCTGACCGTAGAGGCTGCCATTGTGGTAGTCGTTGGTCAGGCTTTCCTTCAGCATCAGCTCGCCGCTGGCCTGATACAGGTGGCCGCTCGGGTCGGTCTTGTACACGCGCGCCAGGAACGCGATCTTGCCGTCGGGGCCGAGGGCGGAGCGGTTGTAGCCGACCACGACTTCGCCCTGGTCGTTCACTGCAATCGAGCCCTGGTAATAATCGTGTCCGGCCGATCCGATGTCCATCTGGTCGATGATGGCATTGGTCGCTGAATCGAGCACCACCAGCCGCAGCCGCGCTTCATCCTGCGCGTCGAGCAACGAGTCGACCGTATGCAGCATGTAGATCTTGCCGTTCGACTCATAGACGCTGCTGCTGATCCGCTCATCGAGCGCATCGATGATCCTGCGATTGGCAGCGATATCGGCCGGCTGGCGCGCCGGGCCCTGGGTCTGGAACGGGTTCTCGCCGATATAGGTCACCGCGCCTTCGGTCGCGCCGAGCGCCGAATTCGGGTTGAGACCGTTCACGTCGTATCGCATCGAATCGTAGAAGAAGAGCGACGCGGCCATCACCTTGCCCGTCGACCCGGCATCGTTGCTGTTCACGCCCTGGATCGCAAAGCCGCGATCCTCAACCTGTCCGCCGCCCGGATTATAGGGCGTCGTGAACTGCTTCATGCCCGCCGTCGTCGGCGCGCCGGCGTTGAACAGGCTGTTCAATGGGATGACGTTGAGCGTCGTGCCACGGAAGCTGTTCGAACCGCCCTGCTGGATCGGCGCGAAGTTGTTGGTGCCGATATAGACCGCGTTCTTGTCGAGGGCGAGCGTCGGATAGTCGGCGGTGGCGCCGAAGCCGAAGCCGGCAAAGCCCGTGAACTTGGTCGATTTCCAGGTGCCGAGCGCGTTGTCGGTATCGGAGACTGCGATCTGCAGGTCCTTGGTGTTCGCGCCGAACGCGACCATGATGTAGCGGTGCGCATCCGCATTATACATGATGCGCGTGTCGCCGTTCGCACCCGTCTGGCCGGCAGCCGCCCAGAAGGCGGTGTCGGACATGATGCCCAGCCGGTTGCCCGTCGACTTGTCATAGACGCTGTAGGAACCGTTGGTCGTCACGACATATTGGCTCTGGCCGACCGTTCCCATCGTGTCGGGCGGAATGAAGTTGCGCGCGAGCAGCGCGTTGTCGAACTGCGTGCTGCCTTCGAACCCGATGAAGACCTGCGGCCCGAGCGGTCCGTTCAGTTGCGGCGTCAGCCGCGTGCCGGCGTCGGTGATATCGCCCGGAATCTGGAGCGTCGGCCCCTGAACCCCCTTCGTTTCCCACCAGGCGTGTTTGATCTGCTGCGCCGAGGCAGCAGTTCCGGAGAGCAGGGCGACAACCGTCGCACTGAGGACGCCTATACCCATTCTGGACATGACTTTTCCCCTTCCCACAAAGGGGAGCGATTCGTCGGCTTTGCTGGCCGCACCCCCTCGACCCCCTGTAGCGACTCGCGTTGAGTCAATTTCGAAGGGCATACCTTGCCGGTTAACGAGTCAATCGAAGAGGAACCGGCCGAGAGGGAATCTTGCTGATCCAGGATAAGAAAGACGGACGGAGCCAGGCTCCGCCCGCCCTGGAGAGGTCCTGATCGCGATTCAGGCTAGGATCGGCGTTCCCTTGCGTGCGCGGCGGGTTGCGAAGCCTGCCATGGCAAACCCGGCGATCATCATCGCCCAGCTTGCCGGTTCCGGCACGCCGGCAGCCATCGCGCCCTGGATGAAATCCTCGTGGATGAAGGTCGGCACGAAGCCGTTGAACTCACCCCAGCTGGACTGGAGGCCGGTCTTGAAATCGCCGACACCGGTTCCGAACGTCAGGCCATAGGAATTCACCGAGGCGAGTTTGCCGTCGATAAATGCGGGGCCGCCGGAATCGCCGCCGGCGATACTGACTTCAAGCGGGCCGAGACCTGTGTTGCAGAATTTCGGTCCGCTCAGGCCCAGCAAGGCGTTGATTGTGCGGCAGGCCGTGTCGTTCTGCGGCAGGCCATTGTCGAAGTCGGAAATATACGAGAACTCGATATCGGCGGTGCCGCAGAACCAATTCGGCCCGCACCCCGGCTCGTTCGCGTCCGGACTCAGGAAGAAGCCGTTGAAGTCGGCGTCGCCCCAGGCGAAATCATATCTGTTGTCGCCTTGCCGGCGGCGGCCGGTGCCGGCCCCGGAGCCGGCGCCGGTGGTGCCCTCGGCGCCACCGACGACCGAACGCGTGCCATAGCCCGCGACGTTGAAGTTGTCCCCGGTCAGGCTGCTGGTCGTATAGAGGTCATAAGATTGAGCGCTTGTCGGCGCGACGCCCGCCATGGTGAGGACGGCGATGTCGTTTTGGTCGATCACTTCGCCTGTGTAGTTCTGGTTCACGTCGATGCGCTTGATATCGATTGCGACGGTGCCGGCATTGGGCACGGCCATCCCGCCTGCGATCGTATAGTAGGTGGCGTCGGCAGCATTCGCCGCGTCCCCGACGAAAATCGCTTGCGTCCGGATCAGCCCTTTCGAGTGGCCGAAGACGTCGTTGGCGGCACCGTCGCTGACGCAGTGGCCGGCCGTAACGATCGACTGGCGGTTGTTCATGAGTGAACCGGAGCAGACGAATTGCGAGCCGTCCTGATATGTCATCAGCAGGCCAACGACGCCGCTATAGCCCGCGTTGTTGGGAGCCAGATAGATGGGATTGCCGCCACTTGCGACAGTCCCCGTCGATGTCTGGCCGACGATGTTGCTTTGGGCTGTCCAGGTCAGGCCATTGCGTGAGCCTGAGGCCGATTTGGCGTCTGCCGATGTCGAGACGACAGCAGCGGCGCCGGCCGCGAGTGCGGCAAGCTTCCACGTTTTCATGTGTCACCCCTTCTCTCTCGGGGAGCAATTCGGCGGCGAAGCGGCCGCACCCCCACCCCCCGGAAACGACTCGCAAGGAGCCGAATGTCAGTCCACACCCGCCATACGACGGAGTCAATCAGGGTTAACGCGCGGCGCTGCTCAGGCGGCGGCGCGTTCGCCTTCGGTGCCGAACAGGCCGGTTAGCCAGCCGCGGAAGAGCTGCACGCTCCGCAACTCGAGCGCGCGCGGGCGGCAGGTGAACCAATAGCTGTAGGGGCTGTCGACTTCGACGTCGAACAGCCGCACCAGCCGGTCGTCGCGCGCGTTCACGAAGTGGCTTTCGTGCATGAAGGCGACGCCCAGGCCCTGTGCCGCCGCCTCGAGCATCAGCTGGCCGGAATCGAAATGATCGACCGCCAGCGGCTCCAGCCCGTCGATGCCCAGCGCATGGCAGAAGGCATCGAACGTGTCCGGCATGTCGCGGTGCAGGAACACGGTCGTCCGCGCGAGGTCCGCCGGGCGGGTGATCGCACGAGGCCCTTTGGTCAGGCTTCGCGCGCCGATCGCCAGCACGCGATTGCGATCGAGCCTGAAGGCATAGAGCGCCGGATCGATGTCGCGCGCCAGCACGATCGCTGCGTCGAGCCCGTCGCCGAGCCGGGCCAGCGCGTGGCCGCCGGTATCGACGTCGAGGTGCAGCTCCGGATGCAGAGCGCGCAGCTCCGCGATGTGAGGGAATATCTGCTGCGATGCGAAAAGCGGCAGCACGCCGAGGCGCAGGCGCAGCACCGTGCCTTCGGTGGTGAACGCCTCGATCGCGGCGCTGAGGCCGTGCAGATGGGGCGCGATCGCCTGGAGCAATTTCTCGCCGTCGCCGTTCGGCCGCATCGCCCCCGGCGCCCGGTCGAACAAGGCGCGCCCCAGAAACCGCTCCAGCGCCTGTATGCGGCGGCTGAGTGCGGGCGACGACAGGGACAGCTCCTCGGCCGCCGCCTTGATCGAGCCCAGCCGGGCGACCTGCACAAAGGCTTCGACAGCAGTCAGTGGCGGCAAGCGACGCAACGATCGGGCTCCTCATTGTGCGCTGCAGCAACCTCTGACGGGTCTGATTCGCGCACATCTCCTGAACGGCCTTAGAGCAGAGCGATTGCGTTTCGTGCAACAACCTTTTTGTTGTTCGCACTTGCAACATAACGTGCTGCGCCGCACATGGGGCGGGCCTTTCAGGCATCCTCTCCTATAAACTTTTCAGGGCCGGCCCTTCGGGGTCGGCCCATTTTTTTGTGCCCGCCCTCGCAACGATCGCACCCGCCTCCTAGTTAACGCCCCAATCGGAGGTGAGGATGGCGGACAGCGAAGAACAGATACGGCGCGTACAGGTCGCCAATGCAAGGCCGGAGGACAGCGGCCGCGGGCTTGCGCGCATCCCGCGCGCGCTGATGACCGCCCTCGGCCTCCAGGAAGGCGATGTCGTCGAGATTACCGGCAAGCGGGCGACGCCGGCGCGGGCGGTGCTGCCCTACTCCGAAGACGAAGGGCTGGAGATCATCCGCCTCGACGGGCTTCAGCGCGCCAATGCCGGCGTCGGCTCGGGCGATTTCGTCGAGCTGAGCAAGGTCGAATCGCGGCCCGCGACACGCGTCGTGTTCGCACCGGCGCAGCAGAATCTTCGCCTGCAGGGGAGCAGCCAGGCGCTGAAGCGCAGCTTCTACGGCCGCCCGCTGACCGCGGGCGATGTCGTCGCGACCGCCGGCCAGCAGCGTGTGCAGCAAGGCGACATGCCGCCGCAGCTGCGGCAGATGCTCGCGGCGCCGGCCTATGCGCTGCAGGAAATCCGCCTCGTCGTCGTGTCGTCGAGCCCGAAGGGCGTGGTGCATATCGACGAAAACAGCGAAGTCGAGCTGCGCCCCGAATATGAGGAGCCGCAGAACCGCCGCGCCGACGTCACCTACGACGATATCGGCGGGCTCGCCGGGGCGATCGATCAGCTCCGCGAGATGGTCGAGCTGCCTTTGCGCTATCCCGAGCTGTTCCAGCGCCTGGGCGTCGATCCGCCCAAGGGGGTGCTGCTGCACGGCCCGCCCGGAACCGGCAAGACGCGGCTGGCGCGTGCGGTCGCGAACGAAAGCGATGCCGAATTCTTCCTGATCAACGGGCCCGAGATCATGGGCTCCGCCTATGGCGAAAGCGAAAAGGCGCTGAGGGAGATTTTCGAGCAGGCGACGCAGAACGCGCCGTCGATCATCTTCATCGACGAGATCGACTCGATCGCGCCCAAGCGCGGGCAGGTCACCGGCGAGGCGGAGAAGCGGCTGGTCGCGCAGCTGCTGACGCTGATGGACGGGCTGGAGCCGCGCACGAATCTGGTCGTGATCGCGGCGACCAACCGGCCGGAAGCGATCGACGAAGCGCTGCGGCGGCCGGGCCGGTTCGACCGCGAAATCGTGATCGGCGTGCCGGACGAGCGCGGGCGCCGCGAGATCCTGGGGATCCATACCCGCGGCATGCCGCTCGATTCGGCCGTTGACCTCGATGAGCTGGCGCGCACGACCTACGGCTTTGTCGGCGCCGACCTCGGGGCGCTTGCCCGCGAGGCGGCGATCGAGGCGGTGCGGCGGATCATGCCCAGGCTGAACCTGGAGGAGCGGACGATCCCGCCCGAGGTGCTCGACACGTTATCGGTCACACGCGACGATTTTTTGGAGGCGCTAAAGCGCGTCCAGCCATCGGCGATGCGCGAAGTGATGGTGCAGAAGCCGAACGTCCGCTGGGCGGATATCGGCGGGCTCGATGAAGCGCGCGAACGACTGCAGGAAGGCGTCGAGCTGCCGCTCAAAAATCCCGACGCGTTCCGGCGCCTGGGCATCCGTCCGGCCAAGGGGTTCCTGCTCTATGGTCCACCGGGCACCGGCAAGACGCTGCTGGCGAAGGCGGTCGCGCGCGAGGCGGAGGCGAATTTCATCGCCACCAAATCGTCGGACCTGCTGTCAAAATGGTATGGCGAAAGCGAGCAGCAGATCGCTCGCCTGTTCGCGCGTGCCCGGCAGGTCGCTCCGACCGTCATCTTCTTCGACGAGCTCGACAGCCTCGTGCCGGCCCGCGGCGGCGGGCTCGGTGAGCCGCAGGTGACGGAGCGGGTCGTGAACACGATCCTCGCCGAAATGGACGGGCTGGAGGAGCTGCAATCGGTCGTCGTCATCGGCGCGACCAACCGGCCGAACCTGATCGATCCGGCGCTGCTGCGGCCCGGCCGGTTTGACGAGCTGATCTATGTGGCGGTGCCGGATCAGGCCGGACGCCAGCGCATCCTGGAAGTGCATACGAAGAAGATGCCGCTGGCCGGCGATGTCGATCTCGCCTTGATCGCAGAGCGCACGGAGCGCTTCACCGGCGCCGATCTGGAGGATCTGGTGCGCCGCGCCGGTCTGTCCGCGCTGCGCGAATCGCTCGGCAACGAAAGTGTCACGATGGCGCATTTCGAAAAGGCGCTGGCGGACACGCGTGCATCCGTCACGCCCGAGATGGAGCGCGACTACGAGCAGATCGCGGCGAACATCAAGCAGGATGCGCTGGCGCTTCAGCCGATCGGCTTCATCGCGCCGGGCATGCTGACGCCGCGCGGGCCGAAGGGCGGGGATTAAGTCCCCGCCCTGGACGGGGCTAGACGCGGCGGCCGGTGAAGAGCTGGATCAGCCCGACGATGATCGCCAGCACCAGCAGGATGTGGATCAGCCCGCCGGCGATGTGGAACGCGAAGAACCCAAGCAGCCACAGGACCAGCAGGATGACGGCGATCGTCCAAAGCATGTCTTTTCTCCCGAACAGCCGCGCGAATTGCGGCCGGCGGGAGCAGAACGCTCACGAAACGATTGGCGTTCCGGGCCGTCCGAGCAGTTCGAGCGTCAGCGGGTCGCGCGCGCCGGTGTAGAAGGCGTCCAGCACCGCCGCGAACGTCGCGGCATCGTCTGCGACCGTTTCGAACAGCGTCATCGACGATCTGAGCTTCAGCGCGTCGACGCCGCCCATGATGGCCTCGGCGCTTTGGTCTTTGTGCCTCAGCAGCGCCAAGCAACATTGGCGCAATCGCGGGCCGAGCGAAGGATGGGCAAGATAGGCGTGTGCTTCGGCCGCGGACCGGATGCCGTAGAATCGCGCCGTGTCGCTGCGGCCGAGGCTCGCGAGTTGCGGGAAGACAAACCACATCCAGTGGGTCCGCTTCCGCCCCGCCTCCAGCTCCGCCAGCGCATCGGCAAAGCTCGACGCCTGCGCTTCGATGAAGCGCTGCAGGTTGTGCGGATCGGGTGCGTCGGCTGCCACGTCCCCTGTCCAACGCAAAAACGCGCGCCGGGCAAGGCC
>NZ_DASTXI010000157.1:0-5622 GCF_035758555.1 Sphingomonas sp.
TGAAGGGCTACGACAATTTCGACGCCGCTGCGTGCGAGCGGCGGGGCGTATGGCTCACCGTCGTACCCGACCGGTTGACCCTGCCGACGGCGGAGCTGGCGATCGGCCTCATGATCGGCCTCGCCCGCAACATCCTGCCCGGCGACAGGCTGGTCCGGTCCGGGCACTTTCGCGGCTGGCGGCCGATCCTCTACGGCCGCGGCTTGGACGGCAGCACTGTCGGCCTGATCGGGGTCGGCGCCGTGGGCAAGGCCGTGGCCCGTCGGCTGGCCGGTTTCCAGACGACACTGCTTTACACCGACCGCCTGCCGCTCCCGCCCGATCAGGAAGACGCCTTGCAGCTGCGGCGCGTTGCCCGCGAGGAACTCCTGCGGCAGAGCGACTTCGTCCTCCTGGGTCTGCCGCTTTCTGCCGAGACGCGCGGCCTGGTCGATGCGCGCTTCCTCGCCGGCCTCAAGCGCGGCGCCTTCCTGGTCAATATCGCGCGCGGCTCGCTGGTCGACGAGGCGGCGGTCGCCGATGCGCTCGAGAGCGGTGTGCTGGGTGGCTATGCCGCCGACGTCTTCGCCTTCGAGGATTGGGCGCTCGACGGTCGACCGGACGAGCTCGACGCGCGTCTGCGCCAGGCGCGGGACAAGACGCTGTTCACGCCGCATCTCGGCTCCGCGGTCGACGATGTCCGCCGCGACATCGCCTTGCAAGCGGCGGCAAGCCTGGTCGATGCGCTGCAGGGTCGCGTTCCGGCCGGCGCCGTGAACCGACCGTCTTCGGCGCCACGCCTGTCCGTCCCATGATCGATCTCGAACAGGTTCGCACCTTCGTTGCCGTCATCGAAGCGGGCTCCTTCCAGAATGCCGCGACACGGCTCGGCATCGCCCAGCCCACCGTTTCGCAGCATGTCCGGAAGCTCGAGGAGACGCTCGGTCGCCGGCTGATCGAGCGGGCGCGGGCGCAAGCCGTCCCGACCGTACCGGGAGCGCGTCTCCTTCCTTTTGCCCGCACGCTGCTGCGCGTCGCCGAACGCGCCGAGGCCAGCCTTTCGGGCGGCGGGTTCGCCATCGGCGCCAGCAGCAATATCGGTGTCTATCTTTTGCAGCCGCTCGCGAGCGCCTTCCGATCGAATGCTGCTGATCTCGGCCCGATCGACATCCGCATCGGCTCCAACCCCGAGACGGCCAAGCGGCTCGAAGAGGCGGAGATCGACATCGCGCTAATGGAATGGTGGGATGACCGGCCGGGCTTCGATGCCGCCATCTGGCGCGAGGAACCGGTGGTCGTCATCGTGCCGCCGGGCCATCGTTGGGCGCATCGCCGATGGATCGACCGGACGATGTTGATGGAGGAACCCCTGATCGGCGGCGAGCCCGGGACGGGAACGGCGCGGCTGTTGCAGGAGCGGCTGGGCATCGCGGCGGACCAGCTCAAGGCGGGATTGCAGCTCGGCAGCACGGAAGCGGTGAAGCAGGCAGTACGCGCGGGACTTGGCGTTTCCGTGGCGCTCGCAAGTGCGGTGCACGACGAGCTCGCGGCTGGCCGGCTCGTGGCGCCCCGCCTGCGCGGCGGCGGGCTCGCCAAGCGGCTCTATTCGGTCGTTCCCGATCACGCCCCGGCCCGCGGGCCGGCGCGACGCTTCGCGGCGTTTCTGCACGAGAAGGCCGTATGAAGCGGGCCGTTGCCCTGCGTCATCTCGCCTTCGAGGATCTCGGGTTGCTGGCGGACCTGCTGACCGAGCGGCGGTACGATGTCAGCTATCGCGAGGCCGGCGTCGAGGAGCTGGCCGACCTCCGGCTCGAACGCGACGATCTTTTGATCGTGCTGGGCGGGCCGATCGGCGCCTATGACGACGATCGCTATCCTTTTCTCGCCGACGAGGTGCGCCTGATCGAACGGAGCGTGCGGTGCGATGTGCCGGTGCTGGGTATTTGCCTCGGCGCGCAGCTTCTCGCGCGGGCGCTCGGCGCGCGCGTCTATCGAGGATCGGCGAAGGAGATCGGCTTCGCGCCGGTGACGCTGACAGCGGAGGGACGGGCAGGCTGCCTCGGCCTCCTCGAACGCGAGCCGAGCCCGGTGCTGCATTGGCATGGCGACACTTTCGACCTTCCGGCAGGCGCCCGGCATCTGGCCGCGACCGACATCACGCCCAACCAGGCCTTCGGCCTTGGCGCGCGCGTGCTCGGCTTGCAGTTCCATCTCGAGGCGGATCTTTCGCGCTTCGAGCGCTGGTTGATCGGCCATACCGGCGAGCTCGCCGCCGGGCACATCGATGTCGGCCGACTGCGCGCCGACGGCCGACGGCATGCCCGCGCGCTGGCCCGTATCGGCCGGTCCGTTCTGGCAAGCTGGCTCGACGGCATCCGCGCCTGACGACCTTCTGCAAGCGCGCTCATACCGCAGGGTCGGGGACATGCCCGGCACTGGCGGCGGGAAAGGCGATAGCGTAGAAGGCTGTCCGCCCGAGGAGAGGCGTTGATGCGCGCTGCGTTCGGCTTGATGGTCTTTCTCGCCTTTTGTCTCGGCGCCGGCGCTCCGGCCGCGCGGGCCGCCACCCGGAGTCCCTATCTCGAAGAGCTGACATGGACCGAGCTGCGCGATGCGTTGGCCCACGGGACGACGACGGTCATCGTGCCCGTCGGCGGCACCGAGCAGAGCGGTCCTCATCTCGCGCTCGGCAAGCACAATGCCCGGGTGAAGGTGCTGGCCGGCCGGATCGCCGCGATCCTAGGCGATACGCTGGTCGCGCCGGTCGTGGCCTACGTGCCCGAAGGCAACATCTCGCCGCCCACCGGCCATATGCGCTTTCCCGGAACGATCTCAGTGCCGGTCGCGGCGTTCGAGGCCGTGCTGGAAGGCGCCGCGGAGAGCCTGAAGCAGGCGGGCTTCACGCATATCGTGCTGATCGGCGATCACGGCGGCTACCAGACGCAGTTGAAGAAGGTCGCCGACCGCTTGAATCATCTGTGGGCAATGAGCCGCACGCGCGCGCATTTCATCGCGGCCTACTACGACGCCGCACAAACGGCCTACGTGCGGGCGCTGCGCGCGAAAGGCCTGAGTGACGCCGAGATCGGCACCCATGCCGGGGCCGCCGACACCTCGCTCGAGCTTGCCGTCGATCCCGCGATGGTGCGGCGCGACGGCCTCGCGGCGGCACACGGAGGCAACGTCGGCGTTTCCGGCGATCCGCGGCGGGCCAGCGCCGAGCTCGGTCAGCTGGGCGTCGATCTCATCATTGATGAGACGGTGGCGGCGATCCGAAAGGCGCGGCTGGAGAAGCAGTGAATCCATGAAAGCGAATCGTCTTCTTGTCCTTCCCGCCCTGGCGGTCGTCTTCGCGGGCTGGTGGGCCGCGGCGCAGCCGAACCCGCAGGATCCTACCGCCGCGGAGCAAGTCGTCACCGTGCCGGGGATGCCGCCGGTGATCGATCCGACCAACCTCTACAGCGAGACGACGGCGGACAAGATGAGTCCGGCGGTCGACGGCGCGCTGCCGCGGATCTACGTCCCCAACCGGCGCGCCAACAGCGTCACCGTGATCGATCCCGCGACCTTGCAGGTGGTCGACACCTTCAAGGTCGGCCGCAATCCGCAGCACGTCGTGCCGTCGTGGGATCTCAGGACGTTGTGGGTCGCCAACAACGCCGAAGGACGTACCGACGGCAGCCTGACGCCGATCGATCCGCTCACCGGCCGGCCGGGCGAGGCGATTCCCGTCGACGATCCCTACAACCTTTATTGGACGCCCGACGGTCGCTACGCGATCGTCGTTGCCGAGGAGCATCGGCGGCTCGACTTCCGCAATCCGCGGACCATGAAGATCGAATTCTCCCTCGCCGTGCCCAAGTGCGCCGGCGTGAACCATGCCGACTTCTCGATCGACGGCAGCTATGCGCTGTTCACCTGCGAGTTCGACGGAGCCGTCACCAAGATCGACATGGTGAACCACAGCGTCGTCGGCACGCTGGTGCTGACGCCGTTCTACCAGCGACCGGACGTGGTGGCGCAGCTCGAAGTGTTCGAGAAGAAACCCGCAATCGTCAGCGACTCGCTGGAGCTCGGCGGCGCGATCTGCGCCAAGCGCGGCATGCCACAGGACATCCGCATCTCGCCCGACGGCAAGCTGTTCTACGTCGCCGACATGATGGCCGACGGCGTGCACGTGGTCGACGGCGCATCGTTCCGACAGGTCGGTTTCATTCCGACCGGCGTCGGCGCGCACGGCCTCTATCCCAGCCGCGACGGCAAGCTGCTCTACGTCGCCAACCGCGGCAGCAACAAGATGCTGGGGCCGCGCCGCGGCAAAGGCAGCGTGTCGGTGATCGACTTCGCGACCCAGAAGGTGGTCGCCTTTTGGCCCATTCCCGGTGGCGGCAGCCCGGACATGGGCAACGTCTCGGCCGACGGCAGATATCTCTGGCTGTCGGGTCGCTTCGACGATGTGGTCTATCGCATCGACACGACGACGGGCGCCGTCGACCAGGTCAAGGTCGGTCGCGAGCCGCATGGGCTCGCTGTCTGGCCGCAGCCCGGCCGCTATTCGCTCGGCCATACCGGCAACATGCGCTGACACAAATCGTCGCGACGCAAGGCGTCAAGGCTTGCGCTCGGCGCCGAAGCCCGGCCGGGCGCGGTGCGACACCGGGATGAGGTCGCCGCCCAGCAACCGTCGCAGCAGGCCCCACAACCCGCGCGGCTCGATCAGGATGATCGCGATCGACAGCGTGCCCAGGATGATCAGATGCCAGGTGCCGAGCTGGGCGAGGTATTCGCGCAGCAGGAAGAACAGCACGGTGCCCAGAATCGGGCCTTCGAGGCTGCCGATGCCGCCGATCACGACGTTGAAGATGACGAACACCGTCCAGTCGATGATGCTGAACGAGGCGGGCGGCGAGATGCGCAGCTTCTGCAGCGTGATGATGGCGCCGGCGAGGCCGAGAAAAGGGGCGGTCCAGAGGAAGCAGACGATCCTTGCCCGCACCAGGTCGACGCCGGCCGCACCGGCCGCCTCCTCGTTGTCGCGCATCGCCATGAGCCCCAGGCCGATGCGCGAGCGCAGCAGCAGCCAGGTGCTGGCGAAGGTCGCCGCGGCCAGTGCGAAGGCAAGCCAATAGATGGTGGCGAAGCGCGCATCGGGCCGGGCGCCGAATTCGCGCGCGACGCGGACCGGCAGGCTGACGCCCGAGCCGAAACCGAAGCCCGGCAGCTTGCCCGCGATCAACATGAGCACCTCGGCCACCACCCAGGTGCCGACCGCGAGATAGGCGGCGCGCAGCCGGAAGACGATCACCATCGCCGGCAGGGCGATCACGAAGGCGGTGAATGCGGCCGCGGCGAAGGCGAGATACGGATCGACGCCCAGCAGAACCACGGCGCCGTAAAAGGCATAGGCGCCGACGCCGACGAAAGCATGCTGGCCCACGGTCACGATGTCGGCATAGCCCGCCAGCAGGTTCCACATCAGGGCCAGCACCAGGAGACAGAGGAATTCCGTCAGCACCGTGAGACCGCCGGCATCGAGGAAGAAGGGCGCAACCGCGAGCGCGATCGCCGCGACTGCAAGGATCGCGCGGCCGCCGACGATGGAAAGGGGTCGCTGGGTGCGCAACGCGGGCTCCTAGTACCGGG
>NZ_DASTXI010000202.1:0-9185 GCF_035758555.1 Sphingomonas sp.
GTACACGACCGGGAACACCACCGGCACCGGCGGTCCCACCCGGCTGCCGAGCACGAGCAGCAGGTTGGCAATCGTCGCGATCGCGAGGCCGATGACGATCTTCGTCATCTCCGTCGGCTCCTTGCCTGTCGCGGCCTGGCGCCGCCAGAAGGCGAGCAGCAGCGGCACGCCCAGCACGCTGGCGATCGGGTCGATCGACGCGAACCACGGCACCGGAATGTGGAAGCCGCCATAATCCAGCGCCACGTTCCGATCGATCCAGACCAGCGCCATGTTGGCGTTCTGGTAATAGATGATCGAGTGGAACACGGTCAGCGCGATCACCAGCAGCAGCAGCGCGATCGTCCTCCAGTCCTGCGCGCTCAATTTCTCCTGCGTATCCCGCGCTTTCTTCTCCACCGCCGGATCGGGCAGGTAGCGATAACCGGCGATATAGGTCGCAAGGCCCAGCAGCATCAGCGCCCCGGCCGCAGCAAAGCCGGCATGCCAGCCGAACAGCTGGGCCAGCAGACCGCACGCCAGCGGCCCCAGGATCGCGCCGACATTGATGCCCGTCGAAAAGATCGCGAACGCCCGCGTCCGCCGTTCCGCCTCGTCGCGGCCGTAAAGCTGGCCGACCTGGGCGGAGATATTGCCCTTCAGGAAACCGCAGCCGACGATCAGCAGCAGCAGCGCGAGCAGGAACGAGGCGTCGAACGCCATCGCGATATGGCCGCCGCTCATCATCAGCGCGCCCAGCATCACCGCGCGCCTGCGGCCGATGAAGCGGTCGGCGATCAGCCCGCCCAGCACCGGCGTGAAATAGACGAGGCCGCTGTAGAGGCCGTAGATCTGCGAGGCGAGCGCGAGCGTGCTCAGCGGGCCGAACACCGCTTCGAGGCCGCTCCTGAACGCGGCGAACCCGGCCACATGCTCGATATGGCCGGGCAGCAGCAGCGCCTGGCTCATGTAGAGCACCAGGATCGCGGTCATGCCGTAATAGGAAAAGCGTTCCCAAGCCTCGGTCAGCACCAGGAAGGTGAGGCCGATCGGCTCGCCGAACAGCCGGCGCTGCTGCCCCTGATCGGGCGGCAGCGCCGGGGAAACGACGGCGAGGCTCACTGGCCTCGCGTCGCGCTGTCGTAAAAGGCGTCGAGATCGGCCTTGAACTGCGCCGTCACCGCCGGGTTGATGTACACCATGTGGCCTGACTCATAATAATGGAAGGCCAGGTTCGGGCGCAGCGTCGGATCGATCTGCATATGCTTCAGATCATATTCGGCGCCGAAGAACGGCGTCGCCATGTCGTAATAGCCGTTCAGCGACAGCACTTTAAGATGCGGGTTCTGGCGCATCGCCGCGGACAGATCGAGCGCGGTGTCGGCGAGCGCCATCGGGCGGCCCTGCCGACCCGGCGCCTTGTGCGTCTGATCCCAATTCCCGCCGCCGATCTTCACATAGTAATTCGGGCGATAGGCGAGCTTGGTCTTGTAGCCGAGCGTGCCGAACAGATATTTGTTCAGCGCGCCGATATAAGGTCCGCTGATCGACGTATCGGTGGCATCGAATTCGGGGCCTTCGCCCGCTGCATCCACGTCGATGCCAACGAAGCGCGAGTCGAGACGGCCGACCGTCCGCTTCTGGTCGCGCATCAATTCCTTGCGGAAGCGCGACAAGTCCACGCGCAGGTCGGAATCGAGCAGATATTGGACCGAGAGCCCGGTATAGGCGCTCATCTGCTGCGCGATCTGCTGCCGCTCCTCGTCGCCCAGGTCCGAACCCTTGGCGAGCGCCGCGGCGTAAGGCCCCATCGTCCATTGCCGCACTTCGGTCAGAAACGGCTCCAGCGTCGCCGGCTTGTTGGGCAGCCGGTTATGGTACCAGGCGGTCGCTGCATAGCTGGGCAGGAACGTCAGATAGATCTGGTCGTAGCCGGGCTGGCGTACGCCATAGTTCAGAATCGACGACAGCAGGACGACACCGTTCATCTGCACGCCGCGCTGCTGCAGCGCATAGACCAGGCCGGCCGAGCGCAGCGTGCCATAGCTTTCGCCGAACAGGAATTTGGGGCTGTCCCAGCGATCGTTGATGCGCAGGTAGCGCATGATACCGCGCGCGAACGCGTCGATGTCCTGGTCGACGCCCCAGAATTCCGGCCCCTTCGCCTTGCCGATCGGGCGTGACAGGCCGGTGCCGATCGCGTCGAGGAAGACGATGTCGGTCCTGTCGAGCATCGTCTCGTGGTTCGGCGTGATCCGGTAGGGTGCGGGCGCCGTCGCGGTCGCGGTCGGCGTCTCGACATGGACCGGGCCGATCGATCCCATGTGCAGCCACATGCTCGAAGAGCCGGGCCCGCCATTATAGGCAAAGGTGATCGGCCGCGGCGCCGCTCCCTTGGGATTATCGGCGACATAGGCGACGTAGAACATGCTCGCGACCGCCTCGCCATCGTCGTTGCGGATCGTGAGCGTGCCGGGCGTGACGGTGTAGTTGATCGTCTTGCCGGCGACGGTCACGCTGCCGCGCTTCGGCTGGGCATCCTCCTCCGCGCTGGCAAGAGCGACGTCCTGGTCGACTTTCCTGGTCTCGACGGTCGTGTGTTCCGATCGTGTCTCCTTCTCCTGCGCCGCGACAGGTGCGGCGACAACGGCGGCGAAGGCGACAGACAACAGATAGTGATGGGCGCGCATTCATCTCTCCGAAGATTATGTTTTCAGGGATTGCAGGCGATCAGTTCGGAAGATCGATCACCGGGTCCTTGCCGCCATTGGCGATGAACCGGTTCATCTCCGCTTCCAGCACCGTCAGCGGCACGGAACCGAGATTCAGGAAGGCGTCGTGGAAGGCCCGCTGGTCGAATTTCGGACCGAGTTCCTTCTCGGCCTTGGCGCGCAGCCGCTTGATGGTGAGCTCGCCCAATTTGTAGGCGAGCGCCTGGCCGGGCCAGCTGATGTAGCGATCGACTTCCGTCTCGACATCGTGCTGCGCGAGCGCGGTGTGGCCGGCGAGATAGTCGATCGCCTGCTGGCGGGTCCAGCCATAGTGGTGGATGCCGGTGTCGATCACGAGCCGGCAGGCGCGCCAGATCTCGAACGAGAGGCGGCCGAAATCCTCATAGGGCGTGCGGTAGATGCCCATCTTGGTGCCCAGCCACTCAGTGTAGAGGCCCCAGCCCTCGCCATAGCCCGAGAAATAGGTCTGGCGGCGGAACGCGGGACGGTCCGGGGCCTCCAGCGCGACCGCGGCCTGGAAACTGTGGCCCGGATTGCATTCGTGCAGCGTCAGCGCCGGGATCTGGTAGAGCGGACGCGAGGGCAGGTCGTAGGTGTTCATCATGCACGCCTCGAGCCCGCCGCGGCCCGACGTGTAGGTCGGCGCGATCGCAGCGGGCACCGGAATGATGCCGGAGCGATAACGCGGCAGGAAGCCGATCGTGTATTTCAGCTGCCCATCGACACGCTTGGCGACATAGGATGAGACGCCGAGCAGCTCGTCGGGCGTCTTCGCGTAGAATTGCGGGTCGGTGCGCAGGAATTTCAGGAAGGCGGCCATGTCGCCCTTGAAGCCGGTCTTCGCCTTCACCGCTTCCATCTCTGCCGTGATGCGGGCGACTTCCTTCAGGCCGATCTCGTGGATCTGCTCGGGCGTCAAATCGGTGGTCGTGTATTCCTTGATCTGCGCCTGGTAATAGGCCTTGCCGTCGGGCATCGCCTCGGCCGCGATCGTGGTGCGCGTCTTCGGCAGATACTCGGTGCGGTAGAAGGTCAGCAGCTTCTGGTAGGCAGGCGCGACGGTCTCCGCGATCACCTTGCGCGCCTCCGCCTGCAGCCGCTGCTGATCGGCGGCCGGGATCGAGGACGGCATCTTCGCGAATGGCTGATAGAACGGGTTCTTGGCCGCGTCGGTATCGACATAGGCGGCGATCGTCGCGTCGCGCCCTTCCAGCGATGCGCGCGGCACGCTGAAGCCGCGCTTCAGGCCGGCGCGCATGTTCGCGATCTGCTCGTCGAAATAGCGCGGAATGTCGCGCATGCGGCCGAGATAGCGCTGATATTCGTCCACGTTCGGATAAGGCGACCGCGCGGCCAGCGCCGACCAGAACTGGCTGTCCGCGTTGAACGGCATTTCCCAGCCGCGGAATTTGCCGTCGGCGACGAACGCCTCGAGGCTGGTGCGGAACACCGCGGCGTTGATCTGCTCCTCATGCGACAGCTGGTCGACCGGAATGGTGTCGAGCTTGGCGAGTGCGTCCTGCCAATATTTCACCCGCGCTTCCTGCGTCGCGGCGTCGACATGCGGCAGATGGTCCGCCGATGCGCCATAGCCGCTGCCGCCTGGCCTGCGGGCGAACTCCTTCTGCCGCCAGGCCCATTCGGCTTCGTAGAGGGCGCGCAGGCGCGCATCGGCGCTCTGCGCCGCCGGCGCGGATGCGGGTGCGGTCTGTGCGAGGGCCGGCACGGGCACGATCGCAGCAAAGGCTGCGGCGAGAAGCAGGGCGCGAGAGGTCAAGGTCGTTCTCCGTTGGATAATCAGGACGCGGCGTCGGCGACGAGCGTCGGGTTGGGATTCTTGCCGCCGCCGGCGATCCATTCGTCGAGCACGCGCTCCAGCGTCGGCAGCGGCACGGAACCGAGGCCGAGGATGACGTCATGGAACCAGCGCTGGTCGAATTTGTCGCCCAGCTTCGCCTCGGCTTCGGCACGCTTGCGCCGGATCAGCATCTCGCCGAGCTTGTAGGCGAGCGCCTGGCCCGGATCGTTGATGTAGCGGTCGACCTCGATCGTGATCTCGTGATCCGACAGCGCGGTGTGCGCCTTCATGTAATCGAGCGCCTGCTGGCGGGTCCAACCCTTGTGGTGGAGCCCGGTATCGACGACCAGCCGCGCCGCGCGCCACATCTCATAGGTCTCGCGCCCGAACTCGTCATAGGGCGTTTCGTAGATGCCCATCTGAATGCCGAGCCATTCGGTGTAGAGGCCCCAGCCTTCGCCATAGCCCGAAAAGTAGGTCGTCCGGCGGATCTGCGGCCGGTTCGGCGCCTCCAGCGCCAGCGCGGCCTGGAAGCTGTGGCCCGGCGCGCATTCGTGCGCGGTGAGCGGCGGGATCGTGTAGAGCGGGCGCGCCGGCAGGTTGTAGGTGTTCATCAGGCAGCTTTCGAGGCCGCCATTCCCGCCGGTCGCGAACGGCGCGATGTTGTCGGGCGTCGGCCGGATCGTGAAGCGGTAGCGGGGCAGGTGCCCGAACAGGAATTTCAGCTGCCCGTTGATCCGGTTGGCGACATAGGCCGACTTGGCCATCAGGTCGTAGGGCGTTTTCGCGGTGAATTGCGGGTCGGTCTTGAGGAAATGCAGGAAGCCGGCGAAATCGCCTGTCCATCCCGCCTTCTTCATCGTCGCCTGCATGTCGGCGTCGATGCGGGCGACTTCCTTCAGCCCGATCTCGTGGATCTGATCCGGCGTCAGTTCCAGCGTCGTGTACTGACGGATCTTGGCGGCATAATAGGCCTTGCCGTCGGGCAGCGCCTCGCCGGCCGTCGCGACCCGCGCATTGGGGATATATTCGTCGCGCACGAATGCGCGCAGCTTCGCGAAGGCCGGCGCCGCGGCGGCGACCGCCCGGCGGCCCTCCGCTACCAGCGTTGCGCGCTCGCTTTCGGGAATGTTGCCGGGCATTGCCGCAAAGCTGGCGAAAAGCGGATTGGCGTCGATATCGGCCGAAGCGAGCGGCGCGATCGGCTCGTCGCGGCCGGCGAGCGAGACGCGCGGCTTGGTGAAGCCGCGCTTCAGGCCGGCACGCATGTTCGCGATCTGCTCGTCGATATAGCGCGGCATGTCGTGCAGGCGGCCGATATAGTTGCGATAGGCCTCGACGCTGGTCAGCCCGCCGCGCGGGGCGATCCAGGTCCAGAAGAAGAACGGATCCTCATATTCGCGGTATTTCTGCTCGAGCACGAAGCCCTCGAGCGCGGTGCGGAACACCTCGGCGTTGATCCGCTCCTCGGGCGAAAGCTGCGCCATCGGAATCTTGTTCAGCTCGGCAAGCGCATTGTTCCAATAGGCGGCGCGGCGCGCCTGGCTCGCAGGGTCGACGCGCGGCATGCGGTCGCTGCCTTCGCGATCTCCGTCGGGATCGCGCCCGAATTCCTGCGCGCGCCAGGCCCATTCGCCATCGTAGAGCGCCTTCAGCCGCGCGTCTGCAGACTGCGCGGCGGCCGGGAACGGGGCCGCAGCGACAATCGCGGCCATGACGACGGGGACGATGAATCGCATCGCGGATTGCTCCTCAATAGCCGGCGGCAAGGCCGGCGCGGCGGGGATCGGCGACGCCGGTCAGGCTGCCGTCGGGATTGCGCTGGATCGCCTGGATCGATCCGAAATGCCAGTTATAGGGCGCGGTCGGGCGGACGATGACGCCGTAGCGGGTCTTGAGCTCGTCCCGCACCGCCTGGGAAACGCGGCTTTCGACCGTCAACGGCACGCCGACCTGCGATCCCTGGAAGCGCGGTGCGTCGACCGCCTGTTCGAGCGGCATGCCGTAGCCGAGCAGGTTGATCAGCGTCAGCGCGACCGCGCGAGAGGACAGGCCGGGCGAGCCGATCGTCAGCCAGGGCTTGCCGTCCTTCGCAACCATCGTCGGCGGGAAGGGCGAGATCACGCGGCGGCCGGGCCCGGCGGTGTTGCCGGGGAAATTATTGCCGCTGTTCATCGCGATTCCGTCGACCACCAGGCCGGTGGCGAAGGTGCTGCCATAGACCGAGTGGGTGACAGAGGCCATGTTCCCCTGCGCGTCGACAGCGACCAGATGGTCGGTATCGGTCGAATGCCGGTCGTGCGTGGCGAACGAGGCGGCGAGCTCCAGCCCGCCAGCCGAAGCCCCGGCCGCAGCGACTCCCGGCTTCGGCATGCTTGCCGCAGCCTGCGCGGCCAGCATCTTCGCGTAATCCTTGGACAGCAGCAGCTCGGTCGGGACGTCGTAGCTCAGCGGATCGCGGACGAACTCGTCGGTCGCGGTCTCGGCGAAACCGAACGCGCGGCGGATCGTCTCCAGGCTCGCGGCCGATTGCGAATAATGCGGATGCGCTTTCAGGTCGTAGGGCTCGACGATGTTCAGCACCATCGAGATCAGCGTGCCCGCCGTCGACGGCGGCGGCGCGCTGATGATCTCATAGCCGTTATAGGTGGAGCGGAGCGGCGTCTCCCAGCGCGGCTTATAGGCGGCGAGTTCCTCTGCCGTAATGCCGCCGCCCGTCCTGTGGACCGCGTCGACGAAGTGCTGCGCCCATTCGCCCGTGTAGATGTAGGACGGGCCTTCGGCCGCGATGCGCCGCATCGCTTGCGCCAGCCGCGGATGCTTGACGATCGTGCCCACCGGCGGCGCATAGCCGTTCGGCAGATATTCCTCGCGGCCCGACGGATAGGCGGCCAGCCGCCCGAGCGCGGCCTCTGCCAGCTCGCCGTAAAGGAACGAGTACATCGCATAGCCGTCGTCGGCGAGCTTGATAGCCGGCGCGAAATAATCCGCCCATTTGAGCGTGCCGAACCGGTCCGCCGCTGCCTTCATGCCCGCGACCGTGCCGGGAACGCCGATGCGCTTGCCCGAGGTGTCGGGCAGGCGGTTGGCGCCGCTGGTATATTGCGTCCAGCCGGCGCCGACGATCGCGTCCTTCGTGTGGTCCAGCTCGGCGTCGAGATAATAATATTGGCCGGCTTTGGCGTCGTAATAGAGGATCGAGACCCCGCCCGCGAGCGTGACCATCTGCGGCTCGATCACCGTCTGCATCGGGATAGCGGTCAGCACCGCGTCCAGCGCAGTACCCCCCTTCTTCATGACCTCGACCATCGCCCTGGTGACGGTCGGGTTGGAGGAGGACGCCATCGCCGACTTGGCATGGACCGCGGCCTTCGGTCCCTGCTCCTGCGCAAGGGCAGGTTGCGCCATCGCAGCCGCCAGGCACAGGCCAGCGATCAGTCGAATCCGCTTCGTCATTTTGCCCTCCCCTCCTTTTTCGTCTTGTCGTTCAGGTCACGTCCGGCGGTCGCGCCGGCGCGACCACCCTGACCCCGAACACCGGGGCGCAGCGCGTCTTGTCGTTGGCGGGCTGGAAGCGGATCCGGACCGCCTCCTTGCCCTTGGTCAGCGCTTCCGGGATCGGATAATGTTTGTCGAAGAAGTCGCCCGGGTGCTCGCCCGTCAGCCGCTCGGTGGCGATCCTTGTGCCGTCGACCAGGATGTCGAACAATTTGTCGCGTTCCTCGCCCCAATAGGTCGCCTGCAGCACCAGTGGGCCGGGCCGGACCTTGGACGTGAATTCGAAAAAGCCGAAGGTCCGCGCGTCGCGTCCATGGCGGCCGCGATAGGTGACGGCATAGCTGTTCTTCGCGGTCAGGCCGTGATCGCGCTCGGGCTGCATCTCGCCGAGATTCATCACGTCGACCGAGCGGCGGGCGAGGTCCTGCTGCCGCGCCTGCTCGGCGGCGAAGGCGACCTGTTCGCGCTTCCATCCCGCTTCGTCGAAGCTGCGGAAATAGACGGCCGTTCGGCGATCCCGCATCTGGAAGAACGGCGCAAAGGAGAGATCTGCGGGCCGCGCGATGCCGGTCGTGCGGAAGCGGCCAGCCGCCGCGTCGACGGGCGCGAAACCGGTAAGCAGGTTCGCGGCAACCAGTGCCGGCGCCGGCCCGTCGAACGGTTCTGAGGCTGCCCCCATATCGGCTGCGAGAACCGTGGGCCCTCTCAGCAGCGCCACGACGGACGGATCGTCATTGGTCGCTTCGGTCCGCAGTTTCATCGGCAGGTGAAGCGTGATCCTGTCACCCTTCTGCCAGCGGCGGCGGATCGTCGCATAGTCGCCGGGTGTCCCTGCCGGCACCGCCTCGCCATTGACGCGCAGCTGAGCGCCCTCGCACCAGCCGGGAATCCTCAGCGCGACCGCGAAACTGCGGGGCTTGTCGAGATCCTCCAGCGCGATCGAGACCTGCTCGCCGAACGGATAGGCGGTCTCCAACCGGAAGGTCGCGCCTTGTTCTGCCCATGCCGCGACGGACGGGATATAGAGGTTGACCAGCAGCGTGTCCGCGCTCTGCCACCAGATGGAGTCGCCATGCTTGGCGTGGCTTTCCATGCCGGTGCCGACGCAGCACCAGAAATCGTCGAACGGCTTTGAGAAATGCCGCGCCGAGCCCGACATCAGCGGCACCATATAGGCG
>NZ_DASTXI010000200.1:0-25299 GCF_035758555.1 Sphingomonas sp.
AGGCGACCGATATGCTCGTCGTCGACAGTGACATTGCCGTCTTCGCCGACGGCGACCGGCAGCTGGTCGAGCCCGGCGCCGATCTCACGCAGCAGCACCGAGGTCCGGCGATCGACGAAGCGCTGGGTCAGCGCGGCATGCAGCGCGTCGGAAAGCTTCTCCTCGATCGCACGCGTGCGCTCGGCCCAGTGCTGCGGGCTCTCCAGCCAGTCGGCGCGGTGCGCGATGTACGACCAGCTGCGGATCGACGCGATGCGATCGGCGATCGTGTCGACATCGCCGCCGGTCCGGTCGAGCCGCGCGATCTCTTCCGCGAACCAGGTATGGGGGACGTGTCCGTTTCCTTCGGACAGATGCTGATAGATGCGGCCGACGAAGCGGGCGTGGTGCTCGGCGCCGGTCCTGCGGAAATCGGGCAGGCCGCATGCAGCCCAGAGCCGCTTCACGGCCTGACGGTTGCGCGTGCGGGCGCGCACCCAATCCTCGTCGGTCAGCCGTTTCAGCACGGCGAGATCGACTGCTTGCGGTGCCGGCCGCAGCACTGGCATATCCGGCTTTGCCTCAAGAGAGGCGGTCAGCGCGTCAAGGCTCGACAGGTCCGGATCGCCGTCGCGCCAGTAAAGGAAGTCGAGCGATGGGAACCGGTGGTTCTCGATCGCCTCGATCTCTTCGGGGGTGAAGGCGCCGGGGCCATCCATGTGCAGCGACCCGAACGTGCCGTCGCGCTGGTGGCGGCCGGCGCGTCCGGCGATCTGCGCCATTTCGGCAACCGTGAGCCGCCGGGTCCGCCGTCCGTCGAACTTCTGCAGACTCGCGAACGCCACATGCGCCACGTCCATGTTGAGGCCCATGCCGACCGCGTCGGTCGCGACCAGATAGTCGACTTCGCCGGCCTGGAACATCGCGACCTGGGCGTTCCGCGTGCGCGGGCTGAGCGCGCCCATCACGACCGCCGCACCGCCGCGCAGGCGCCGCAGCGTCTCGGCCACCGCATAGACTTCCTCTGCCGAGAAGGCGACGATCGCCGAGCGTTTGGGCAGCCGCGACAGCTTCTTCGCGCCGGCGAAGCTCAGCGTCGAAAAGCGCGGGCGATTGACGATCTCGGTCTTCGGCAGCAGCGCCTTCACCATCGGCCTGAGCGCATCGGAGCCGAGGATCAGCGTCTCTTCGCGGCCGCGCGCGCGCAGCAGGCGGTCGGTGAACACATGGCCGCGCTCCGGATCGGCACCCAGCTGCGCCTCGTCCAGCGCGACGAATGCGACATCGCGATCCAGCGGCATCGATTCCGCGGTGCACAGGAACCAGCGCGCGTGCGGCGGCACGATCTTTTCCTCGCCGGTGATCAGCGCGACCTGGCTTTCGCCCTTGATCGCGACCACCCGGTCATAGACTTCGCGCGCCAGCAGCCGCAGCGGAAAGCCGATCATCCCGCTCGAATGCGCGCACATCCGCTCGACCGCGAGGTGCGTCTTGCCGGTGTTGGTCGGCCCCAGAACCGCCGCGACCGGCGAAGAGGCGAAGCTGGACATGGGAGTTATCTTGGTTGCTCCGGCGCTAATCACAAGAACTGGTGCGACTGAACGCATCGAGGGTGCGTTTCGCCGCAGTAACGGCTTTTGCGCCAGCAACTTAGGTTGACGTTAACCCTGATTGTCCACAGTCGTTACGACCTCGCCGCTGCATAGTCGCGGCGCCACTTGCCGGGGGGCAGCTTTTTGTACCGACACGACGACCACGGATTTACCCTCGGCGGCGGCAGCGCGGCAGTCGCGCTCGCGCCGGATTTCGGCCGGCGCGGACTGGGCGATGGCCGTTTTTCCGATCTCGACCTGATCGTCGATCTGGGCGCGCGCATCGGCTCGAACGAGTGGTGGCGCGGTTTCGGCACGCTTGCCGCGTTGTGCAGCGCCGCGCTGATTCTCTCCCCCGGCCTTTATCGCCCACTTCCCGGCGCTGCGCCGGCTGCCGCGACCGCCGACCAGTGGGATCAGGTGCGCGCGCAGTCGATCGCGCCGCTCGCTTATGGCGCGGACAGCGGCCGGCACATGGCGGCGACCGATCTGGTCCGGCCGCTCGCGGAAGCGCCGGAGCGGCCGATGCTGGAGCTCAGCGCCGCGGTTGGCGAAGGCGACAGCTTCGCGCGCGTGCTGGAGCGCGCCGGCGTCGCCGAGGCGGAAGCCGAGCAGGTCGCGACTATGATCGCGGGCGCAGTCCCGCTCGACGATATCGCCGCCGGCACGCGCCTCGACATCCGGCTCGGCCGCCGCGCGAACAAGCATATGGCGCGGCCGTTGGACGCGCTGGCGTTCCGCGCCCGCTTCGACCTGCGGCTGGAAGTGAAGCGCGTCGACGGCGCGCTGCAGCTGACCCGGCTGCCGATCCGCGTCGACTACACGCCGCTGCGCGTGACCGGCGAAGTCGGCGACAGCCTCTATCGCGCCGCGCGCGCGGCCGGCGCTCCCGCCCGTGCGGTCGAGGCCTATCTGCGTGCGGTCGGCAGCAAGATGTCCGTCGGCGCGATCGGATCGAATGCGCATTTCGACCTGATCATCGAGCAGAAGCGCGCCGAGACCGGCGAGGTCGAGATCGGCAAATTGGTCTATGCCGGGCTGAGCCAGGGCCGTCGCAAGCTGCAGCTGCTGCAATGGAGCATCGGCGGCCGCACCGAATGGTATGACGCGGCCGGCGTCGGCGAAAAGCGGGCAGGGCTCTCGCGTCCGGTGAAGACCGGTCACCTGACCTCCAGCTTCGGCATGCGCTTTCACCCGCTGCTCGGCTATAGCCGGCTGCACAAAGGCATGGATATCGGCGCGCCCAAGGGAACGCCCATCTACGCCGTCACCGACGGTACCGTGACGTTCGCCGGCCGGCACGGCGGGCACGGCAATTTCGTCCAACTGAAGCATAGCGGCAACATGGGCAGCGGCTATGCGCATATGAGCCGCATCGCCGTTCATTCGGGCCAGCACGTTCGGCAAGGCCAGGTGATCGGCTATGTCGGCTCGACCGGCCTTTCGACGGGCCCGCACCTGCATTTCGAGGTCTATCGCGGCGGCAAGGCCGTCAACCCGAAATCCGTCAACTTCGTCAGCACTTCGTTGTTGAGCGGCAAGGAGCTTCGCGAGTTCCGTTCAAAGCTGGCCGGACTGCTGGCAACGCCGGTCAGCTGATCAGCAGCTCTCGTATTTCCAGTTCCGGCGCTTGCCTTCGGCCATCCATTCGACGGCTTGGGATATGCGTTTGGCGCGCGTCTCGGGGCGCTTGGCGTCGGTAACCCATTCCAGATATTCGCGGCGTTGGCCCGGCGGAAATCCGTCATAGGTCGCCTGTGCGGAGGGATTCGCGCCCAAGGCCGCGCCGAGATCGTCGGGCATCGACAGCGCAGGTTTCGGATGCTTCAGCGGCCGCGGCGCCTTCGTTCCCGAATCGATCAGCGCCGCCGCCTTCCTGACCATCGCTTCCAAGGCTGCATCGTCAGGCAAATCGGCGACGCTGGTCAGCCGCCCGAATTGTCCCATCGCCGATTCCGCATCATCGGTGCCCGCGACTTCCTTCGAGCGCCAGAAGCCGAAGGTCGCATGCTCCTTGAACGCCGCCATGTTCGCCAGGATCTGCCCCTTGTACGTGAAGGAGGGCATGCCCCATTTGATCGTCTCCTCGGCCTCGGGACAGGCGCGGTGGACGATGTCGCGGATGTGGCGGAGGATCGGCTGCGCGAACGCGGCCTTTTTGTCGATGAATGCATCCACGCGCGGATCGGGTTTTCCCATCGTCGCTCCTCCCGAGCGCAGGATTGCGCGATCCCACCGCTTACGCAACCGGAACGCACCCGGACCGTTCACGGCGCGATAAATCGAGGAGGTCGCCATGCGAGGAATGCTGATTGGACTGATAATCGCTGTCAGTCTGCCGACGATCGCCGCCACCCCGGCGGCGGCGCAGTCCCGTGCCGAAATCAACCGCGAATATCGCCAGGACATGCGCGAAGCGCGGCGCGAACGCCGCCAGGCTCTCCGGGATTGGCGGCAGTCGCGCCGCTATGACTGGAACCGGCTGGAGCCCGGCCAGCGCTATTACTATGCTGATCGCTATTATCGCGACGGCCGCTATTATCGCGAACGCCGGCTGACGCGGAACGACCGCATCTACCGCGGCCGCGACGGGCGTTATTATTGCCGCCGTTCCGACGGTACGACCGGCCTGATTGTCGGCGGCGCACTTGGCGCGCTGCTCGGCCACGCGATCGACGATGGCCGTTCGAGCCTGCTCGGCACGCTGATCGGCGGGGCGGCCGGCGCCGCGCTGGGCCGCGAAGTCGAACGCGGCCAGGTCCGCTGCCGGTAGGTTTTTCAGCCCCTCCCGTTTGCGGGAGGGGCTATTTCCCGAGGAACACGAACGCGACCGCACCCATCAGGCAGATGAAAGCGCCCAGATGGCGCCAGTGCAGCGGCTCATGCAGATAAAGCACCATGAAGGCGCCGAACACGATCAGCGTGATCGCTTCCTGCGCTATCTTCAGCTGGCCGCCGGTCCAGCCATGCGCATAGCCGATCCGATTGGCGGGCACGGCCAGGCAATATTCGACCAGCGCGATGCCCCAGCTGATCAGGATCACCAGCACCAGCGGTTTTTCCATGCCGCCCTTCAGATGCCAGTACCAGGCCATCGTCATGAACATGTTGGAAGCGAAGAGCAGCAGCAGAGTCGGCATTCGGGGCATCCGCGCGGTCAGGCATGGCCACCCTGAGCCAGCAGGGGATCGGACGCCAGCGGATTTTCGGTCGCCGTCGGACCTTGACCGTCGCCCTGCCGCCGCCTACTGTATTGCCTAAATAACACAGTGGAGACTCGCATGTCCGCTCGCCTCGCCTTGCTGCTGCCGATCGCGCTGCTCGCCGCCTGCGACCGCAAAGGAGAGGGCACCGCCGTCGACATTCGCTCGGACAACGGCACGACCCGGATCACCGCGGAATCGGGCAAGGAAGGGCGACTGAAGATCGACGCGCCGGGCGTGAAGGCCGATGTACAGATTCCTTTCTTGGGCGCCCTGACCGGCAACATGGATATCGACGGGGTGCGCCTCTACCCGGACAGCAAGGTCGCCGGCATCAACATCAACGCCGACGACGAAAAGAATGAGGGCGAGTTCCACCTGCGCTTCGTCGCTCCGGCCGGCCGCGACAAGGTTGCCGGCTGGTTCCGGCAGCAATTCGACGCCAATGATTTCAGGATGGCGCTGCAGGGCAGCCGCTTCACAGGCACCAGCGACGAAGGCAAACCGGTCACGCTCGACCTGCGCGACGGGCCGAACGGCACCACCGAAGGCGAGCTCAGGATCGCGGACAAGTAGCCGGGGCGCCCCGGCCACGCCGCGGCGCGCGCCTGAGCCCGTCGGCGGCATAGACGCCAAGGCCGGTCCAGATCAGCACGAAGCAGACGATGTGCGCGCGCGTCAACGGCTCGCCATAGGCAAGCACCGCCAGCAGGAACTGGATGGTCGGCGCCAGATACTGGAGCAGGCCGAGCGTCGAATAACGCAAGCGCCGCGCCGCCGCCGCGAACAGCAGCAGCGGCGTTGCGGTTACGACCCCGCTGAAGGCAAGCAACCAGGTCAGCTGCGCGTCGCCCCCGAACGCCAGCTCGCCGCGTGCCGACAACCACCACAGGTAAAGCGCGGCGAGCGGTGCCAGCAGGATCGTTTCGATCGCGAGCCCTTCCAGGCTTTCAACCGGCGCGATCTTGCGGAGCAGGCCATAGGTCGCGAACGTGCCCGCCAGCGCAAGGCTGATCCACAGGCCCGACGCCGCACCGACCGCGAGCACCGCCACGCCGGTTGCGGCGAGCGCGACCGCAATCCCTTGCGCGCGGGTCAGCCGCTCCTTCAGCAGCACCACGCCCATCACGACATTGACCAACGGGTTCAGAAAATAGCCGAGGCTGGTTTCCAGCACATGGTTGGCAGTGATCGCCCAGATGTAGATCAGCCAGTTGGCGCCGATCAGCAGCGCCGATGCAGTCAGGATCTTCAGGGCCTGCGGATTCGCGATCGCCGCGCGAAGGTGGCTCCAGCGCCGTGCCGCCGCGACCAGCACGGCAAGCAGCAGCACCGACCAGAGGATGCGCTGCGCGACTACTTCGGTCGGCAGCGCGCCGCCCAGATGCTTGAAATAGACGGGAAGAAAGCCCCAGCTCAGATAGGCGGCGAGGCCGAAGAACACGCCCTGACGGGCACGGTCCTCTCCGCTCAAAAGAGCCCGCCGCCCAGCCAGAGCCGGATCACGGCGACGATCAGCACGATCAGGTTCAGGTTGCGGCCCGCGTTTCCGCGCGACAGCACGCCGAAGAACAGGCCGAGCAGCGCCCAGGGGATGACCAGCCAGTTCAGCGCGCCGATCAGCGGCAGCACCGCCAGCAGGACCCAGGGAATGGCGAGGACGCCGATCAGCAGCGAGATCAGGTTGAACATGCGGCGCGATATGGAGCCGGTGTGTTGCGGGCGCAAGACGGTTGTGCCTTGCATTTCTTTCACCGGCACAAGCCGGGCTCTCATCCGCGCCTGAACGGCGCCAGCTCGCCCATGAATTCGATTTCGCGTGCCACCGCCGCGCGTTCGCGCTTCAGGAAATCGGCGACGGCCGCGCGAAAGCCCGGATCGGGGAGATAGTGCGCGGAAAAGGTCGGCACCGGCACATAGCCGCGGGCCAGCTTGTGCGACCCCTGCGCGCCGGCTTCCACCGTCTTCAGCCCGCGCGCGATGGCGGCATCGATAGCCTGGTAATAGCAAAGCTCGAAATGGAGGAACGGCACTTCCTCCACCGCGCCCCAATAGCGGCCGTAGAGCGTATCGGCGCCGATAAGGTTCAGCGCGCCCGCAATCGGCCGATCGCCGCGGTAAGCCAGCATCAGCAGCACCTTGTCCGGCATCCGCTCGCCCAGCAGCGAGAAGAAAGTGCGCGTCAGATAAGGCCGACCCCATTTGCGGGAGCCGGTGTCCTGGTAGAACTCCCAGAAGGCGTCCCAGGCCGCTTCAGTCAGGTCGCTGCCGGTCAGGTGGCGAATGTCGAGCCCGCGCACCGCTTCCTCGCGCTCCCGCCGGATCGTCTTGCGCTTGCGCGACGAGAGCGCGGCAAGGAAGTCGCCGAACGATGCATAGCCGTGGTTCTGCCAGTGGAATTGGCTGTCGGTACGGATCAGCCAGCCGGCCGCCCCGAACAGCGGCACTTGCTCTGCCGTAACGAAGGTGGCGTGCGCGGAGGAGAGGCCGTTCTGCACCGTCACGGCCTCAATCGCGGCGATCAGGTGCGGCGCGGCGCTTTCGTCGCGGAGCAGCAGCCGCGGCCCCGGCACCGGCGTGAACGGCACGGCAACTTGCAGCTTCGGATAATAGTGTCCGCCGGCGCGCTGGTACGCATCGGCCCATGCGTGGTCGAAGACATATTCACCCTGGCTGTGGCTCTTCGCATAGGCCGGCGCGACCGCGGCCAACGCGCCGTCGGCGCCTTCCACCGCAATCGGCAGCGGCTGCCATCCCGCGCGCGCGGTCGCGCTCCCCGATTCCTCAAGGATCGAAAGGAAGGCGTGACTGACAAACGGATTGGCCCCGCCTGCGCACGCGTCCCATGCAGCTGCCTCAAAGGCGGCGACGCCATTGCCGATCCGCGCGACGATTTCGTGGGAGGAATCGGCCATCGCCGACCAATTTAGGTCCGGCCGCGACGAGATTGAAGCCGGGCCTTCCGGTCGCAGCGCCTGCGGACTTGGTCGCACCGGCCGCGCCTCTTCCTGGCCTCGATCATAACGGCCCCGGGCCAATCATTCGGCTATCTGTAATTGCAGGGGTTAGAACACGTGACCAGATCGATTTCCGTCTTGCTTGCCGCAGCTGCGGCGCTTCTGCCGGCCATGCCGGCTTCCGCGACGCTGATCGGCGACGCCGTCGTCATCAAGCGCATCCAGGGCGTCGATACCGTCTTCAAGACGGTTTCCGCCGATGTCGGCAGCAATGCCGAGTATGTCGACAACTTCTTCACGATCGACATCACCGAAAACGAGGTGCGGTTCGACACGTTCGGCAATCTCTCGCTCGGGCAGATCGCCTACACGATCGACGGCCTGGATTTCGACGACAATCCGGCGACGGCGAACACCATCGAATCCTTCTTTTCGAAGCAGATATTCCGGCAGACGGCGGGCTTTCCGCCGATCGATATCAGCAACGTGACGATCAGCCCGTCGGGTCAGCTCCGCGTCTCGTTCGCCAACACCACAACCGGCCCCGACGGCTTTGTGAGCGTCACGCTCGGCGCGGCGACGCCGACCGGCGTCCCGGAGCCGGCGACCTGGGCGATGATGATCGGCGGCCTCGGCCTTGCCGGTGCAGCCTCGCGCCGCCGCACGCGCCGCGCGACCGCGGTGCACGCCTAAAGCAGGCGATCCCTCAGCTCCCGCTTCAGCACCTTCCCGATGGGGCTGCGCGGGAGCTGATCCACCACGTGCAGCACGGACAGCCGCTGGGTCCTGCCGAGCTTGCCGTTCGCGGCGTTCAGCACATCGCCTTTGTCGGCGCCGGCGCGGAGCACGACGAAGCCGGCCGGCGTCTCGCCCCAATCCGGGTGCGGCACGCCCACCACCGCCGCCTCGATCACACCCGGATCGGCAGTGAGCACCGCTTCGAGGTCGCTCGGGTAGATGTTGAATCCGCCCGAGATGATCATGTCCTTGGTGCGGTCCATCAGGATCAGGAACCCGTCCTCGTCGAAGCGGCCGACATCGCCGTGGCGGATGAAGCGGCGGCCCTCCGCGTCGAACCATTCGGCGGCACGGGTCGCCTCCGGCCGTCCGTTATAGCCGTTCATCATCATCGGCCCGCGCCCGACGACTTCGCCGACGCCGCCCGGCGGCACTTCGTTGCCGTCTTCGTCGATCAGCTTCATCTCGCTGTTCGGCGCCACCTGCCCGACAGTGTGGAGCTTGTCGGGACGCTCGTGGGCGAGCAGGACGCACGACGCGCCGCCCTCGGTCATGCCGTAGAACTCGACCAGTCCGCCCGGCCAGCGGTCGAGGATGTCGCGCTTCAGCTCCGCCGCGAACGGTGCGCTCGTGCAGAATTTGGCGCGGTAGCTGCTGAGGTCGAAACTCTCGAAATCGGGCAGCGTCATGATCCGGCGATACTGGACCGGCACCAGCATCGTATGGGTGACACGGTAGCGCTCCGACAGTTCGAGGAAGCGCCGCGCCTCGAACTTCTTCATCAGCACCACCGTCCCGCCCGCGCCCAGGCACGGCAGGAAGCTGACCAAAGTCGTGTTGGAATAAAGCGGCGTCGACAGCAGCGCGACCGCGTCCGGCCCGTACACCGCCGCTCGGGCCAGATAATTCCAGCGCATCTGATGCGACTGAACGATGCCCTTGGGCGTGCCGGTCGTACCCGACGAGTAGATGATGTTGAACGGGTCCTCGGGCACGACGGTCGCCGGTTGCGGCCGCGAGCCTTCGGGCGGCAGCCAGGCGCCGAGATCGTCCAGCGAGATACGCTCCACGCCGGGCGGCACCGCCATTTCGATACCGGGATCGGCGAACAGATGCTTCGCGCGGCTGTCGGCCAGCATCGCCGTCAGCGCCTCGGGCGTGGCGGATGTGGTCAGCGGCGCGGCTGCGGCACCTGTGCGGATCGCGGCAAGGAACACCGCGCCATAGGCAATCGAGTTGGCCCCGGCGATGGCGACCGCGCTGCTCTTGCCGACGCCTTCCGCCTGCAAGCGCGCGGCAATGCGATCGACCAGTGCGTCGAGTTCGCCCCAGCTGATCCGCCCCTCCTCATCGGCGATCGCGATCTTGTCCGGCTGCTCGGCCGCCTGCGCGCGGAACAGCTCCGAATGGTCGGTGAAGTCTGCGGCCAGCAGATCAGCGGACGAGCGTGACAAAGCTGTATCCCTCATGGTCCTCGCGCGCCGCCTCGCGCCAACCGGCGAAGGGCGGCATCACCGTGTCACCTTCAGGCTGGCCATGCACTTCGGTCAACTCGACCCGGTCGGCGACGGGCAGGAACAGCCGATAAATCTCCGCGCCTCCGATCACCGACGCGCGCGGGCCGCCGACCAGCGCCAGCGCCTCCTCGACCGTATGAGCGACTTCGGCCCCTTCGGCCTGCCAATCGCCCCGGGTCAGCACGACATGCCGGCGACCCGGCAGCAGCTTTGGCAGACTCTCGAAGGTCTTGCGCCCCATGATCATCGGCGCGCCCATCGTCAGCGCCTTGAACCGCTTCAGGTCTTCGGGAAGCCGCCATGGCAGCCCGCCATCCCGCCCGATCACACCGTTGTCGGCGCGGGCGATGACGAAGACGATCTCGGGCTTCACGCGCCGTGGGGCTTCTGGTTCAGCTGTTCCGCGCGGTAGGCGCCCTGGCGTTCGAGCATCCAGCCCGGATACTCGGCGGGTAGCCGGCTCGCCTCGTCCAGCTTCGCCAGTTCGTCGGCGGTGAGGTCGATCTCGGTCGCGGCGATATTGTCGGCCAGCTGATCGACCCGCTTCGCGCCGACGATCACGCTGCTCACTGCTCGCTGGTGGAGCAGCCAGGCGAGCGCGATTCGCGCCACCGAGACGCCACGCGTCTCCGCGATCGGCTTCATGGCGTCAATCACGTCCCAGGCGCGGTCCTTGTTCACCGGCGGGAAGTCGAACACCGCGCGGCGGCCTTCGCCGCTCTTTTCGTCGTCGCGGCTATATTTGCCCGACAGCAGACCGCCGGCGAGCGGACTCCAGACCATCAGTCCGACACCTTCGCTCTGCAGCATCGGCACGATCTCGCGCTCCAGGTCGCGGCCGGCGATGGTGTAATAGGCCTGCAGGCTTTCGAAGCGGGCGAGGCCGAGCCGTTCGGACATGCCCAGCGCCTTCATGATCGCCCAGGCCGCCCAGTTCGACACGCCGATATAGCGGACGAGCCCGCGCTGGACGAGATTGTCGAGGGCGTAGAGCGTCTCCTCGATCGGCGTCGCCGCGTCCCAGCCATGCACCTGGTACAGGTCGATATGGTCGAGCTGGAGCCGCTTCAGGCTGGCTTCGACCTGGTTCATGATGTGATAGCGCGAGAGCCCCCGGTCGTTCGGTCCCTGGCCCATCGGTCCCATCGCCTTGGTCGCGATCACTAGCTGGTCGCGCGCGATGCCGAGATTGCGCAGCGCCTGGCCGGTAATCCGCTCCGACACGCCTTCCGAATAGACGTTGGCTGTGTCGATGAAGTTGATGCCTGCGTCGATTGCCGTCTTCACCAACGCATCCGAATCGGACTGATCGAGCTGCCCGATCGCGGTCCACATCCCCTGCCCGCCGAAGGTCATCGTGCCGAGGCAGAGTTCCGAGACGTACAGGCCGGTGCGGCCGAGCTTGTTGTAGCGCATGGACGAGTCTCCTTTGCTTCGGCTCGGCCCTTACTCTCCTCCGTCACCCCGGCGAAAGCCGGGTCCACCTTTCTCTAAAGGACACCCGAAGAAGGTGGACCCCGGATCAAGTCCGGGATGACGATCAGACGGCGACAGGGGCTGAGATGTGCGCGTGCGGATCGTAGCCTGCGATCGCCACATCTTCGAGGCGATAGTCGAAGATGCTGTCCGGGCGGCGCGTGAGCTCCAACCTCGGGAAGGGCCGCGGCGTGCGGGCGACCTGCTCGGCGACCAGATGCTCGTGGTTCAGGTACACGTGCACATCGGCGCCCATCCAGACGATCTCGCCGGGCTCAAGATCGCATTGTTGGGCGATCATGCGCAGCAGCAGCGCCGCTTCGAAGATGTTGAAGCCGAAGCCGAGGCCAAGGTCGCACGAGCGCTGGTAGAGAATGCCCGACAGCCGTCCGTCGGCAACATGATATTGGTACGTCATGTGGCAGGGTGGCAGCGCCATCCGGTCCAGCTCCGCCACGTTCCAGCCGGTGAAGATATGGCGCCGTGACACCGGATTGTTGCGCAGGCCATCGACCAGCTGCGCGATCTGGTTGATCGTGCCGCCCTTGCCGTCGGGCCAGGCGACCCATTGCTTCCCGTAGACGGGGCCGAGATCGCCCCATCGCTGCGCGAAATGGTCGTCGCCGACGATCCGCGCCTCGAACGCGTCGCGGTCGATCGCCTCGCCGGTTTCGCGCCGGTAGCGGTCGAGCGGCCAGTCGGTCCAGATATGCACGCCCTGTTCGACCAGCGGCCGGATGTTGGTGTCGCCCGACAAGAACCAGATCAGTTCCTTCACCGCCGACTTCCAGAAGATGCGCTTGGTTGTCAGCAGCGGGACCGTGCCGTCGGACAGGTCGAAGCGCATCGTCACGCCGAACAGCGAGCGCGTGCCGACGCCGGTGCGGTCTCTGCGCTCGCTGCCTTCGGCCCAGGCACGAGCCATTGCGTCCAGATATTGCTGTTCGGGATGGGCTGTCATTGCGGCGAGCAATGCGCGAGCCTGCGCCGCGGCGCAACTTCGCGCTTGCAATTGATGTTATATTGTAACATTCTTTCTTTCCGGCCCCTGAGAGGTCGCTTGAGAGGAGACGATGCCATGACCGCAGACGGATTCCTTGCCCAGAAACGACGCCACCCGCTGGCGATGACGATTGCGATCGCGATCAACGCAGCCGCCGTCGCGGCGCTGCTGCTCGCGAAGAGCGGCTATATCGTGCCGGTTGATCCCGGCATGATTGTCACCAACATCCCGCTTCCGCAGGAGCCGGATCCGGTCGAGGTCGACAAGACGCCGGACACGCCGGTGAAGAAGGATCCGGTCTACATCCCGCCGCCGCCGGTCCCGGCCACCGGGGACATCGACAATATCCTCGACGGCATCGACGTGCTGCCACCAATCCGCACTGCGGGCGGCACCGACGAGGGTACGACGGTCACGCCAATCCCGACACCGACGCCGGCACCGGTATTGACGGGAGCGGCGCCCGATCCGCGCTTCGCCGGTGACTTCCAGCCCTCCTATCCGCCGCAGCTGCTGCGCACCGGCGTCGAGGGAAAAACGGTGGTGAAGGTGCTGATCGGAACCGACGGACGCGTGAAGCAAGTCGCGATCGTCTCGACCGACGACCCGCTTTTCGCCGATGCGACCGAGCGTCAGGCCCTCCGCCGCTGGCGATTCAAGCCGGCCATGCGCGACGGCGTGGCGGTCGAAAGCTGGAAGCAGATGACCGTCCGCTTCGAGCTTCGCGCGTGACACTGGCAAGCGGGGCATCGGGCGCCTATCTTCGCCCCATGTCCCGCTTCAGCCGCTACAACCCGCTTGTCGGCCTCAGAGACCTGCGTCTCTTCCTCCATTCGCGCCAGAAGCACGAGCTGGTCTTCGCGTTCCTCGCCGTCGTCACGACGGTCCTGCTGATCGTCGGATTCCTACTCGACTCGCGCGACCTGGAAGTGCCGTACAAGCGCGAGATCCAATATGTGCAGAGCTGGCCGCTGAACCGCACCGATGCGGAGATCATCGCCGCGCAAAAGGCCGATATGAAGACGCGCGCCGCCGAGGAAGCGAAGCGCAAGGAGCAAGAGGCCAAGAATCGCGCGGCGCTGAAGCGGATCGACGACGCGCTGACCCGGTGGGGCTTCTGAGCGACCGCGACGATGCGCGCTGGATGGGCGCCGCGCTGGCGCTCGGCGAGCGCGGCCGCGGCCGGACCGCGCCCAATCCCAATGTCGGCTGCATCATCGTCAAACAAGGCCGCGTGATCGGACGCGGCTGGACCCAGCCCGGCGGGCGTCCGCACGCCGAAGCGATGGCGCTGGCCGAAGCCGGCCCGGAGTCGCGCGGCGCGACTTTATACGTGACGCTGGAACCCTGCGCGCATCGCAGCGAACGCGGCCCCGCCTGCGCCGATCTGATCGCCGAAGCGGAACTCGCGCGCGTGGTCGCGGCGGTGGAGGACCCCGACCCGCGCACCGCCGGACGCGGGTTCGAGCGGCTGCGGAGCGCCGGGATCGCCGTCGCAAACGGGGTGCGGTCGGACGACGCGCTGCGCTCCTTCGCCGGCTTCGCCGCCCGGCAGCGCGACGGCCGCCCCCACGTCACGCTGAAGCTCGCAACCTCGCTCGACGGCCGCATCGCGCTCGCCGACGGCACCGGCCGCTGGATCACCGGCGAGCCCGCCCGCGCCCACGCGCATCTGGAGCGCAGCCGGCATGAGGCGATCCTGGTCGGGCGCGGAACGTGGGAAGTGGATGCACCGAGGCTGGATGTGCGGCTGGAGGGGCTGGAGAAGCGGTCGCCCGTCCGAGTCCTGCTCAGCAGCACGCTCGTCTCGAGCGAAGTCGAGGGGCACGGCTCGGAGCCTGTGAAAGCGCCCCTCGACTACGCTCGGGACGAGCGGGGCATTGTTCGCCTGAGTTCGCTCGACCAGATCGTTACCCTTCACGCCGACCATCTCCTCGTCGAAGGCGGCGCCGAAACCGCCGCCGCCTTCCTCCGCGCCGACCTGGTCGACCGCCTGCTCCTCTACCGCGCGCCGATCCTGATCGGGGCCGGTAAGGCGGCGATCGGCGATATCGGCCTCACCGACCTGGGCAAAGCACATGGCCGCTGGCGATTGCTCGACGCGCGCCAGCTTGGCAGCGACCGGCTCGAAGTCTACGAGCGGCGCCGATAATGTTCACAGGCATCATCTCCGACGTCGGATCGATCGAGTCCGTCGAAACGCGCGGCGACACGCGCGTCGTTATCCGCACCGCATACGACACCGCGACCGTCGACCTGGGCACGTCGATCGCCTGTTCGGGCGTGTGCCTGACCGTCGTCGACAAGGGGCCCGGCTGGTTCGCGGTCGATGTGTCGGGCGAAACGATCAGCCGCACCGCACAAGGTCAGTGGACGCAAGGACGCAAGCTGAACCTCGAACGCGCGATGAAACTGGGCGAGGAATTGGGCGGCCATATCGTGACAGGCCATGTCGACGGCATCGCCGAGGTGCAGGGCATCTGCCCCGAAGGCGATTCGAAGCGGATCGGCTTCCGCGTCCCGTCGGACCTTGGGCCGTTCATCGCCCCCAAGGGCTCGATCACCGTCGATGGCGTGTCGCTGACCGTCAACGAGGTGAAGGACCATGCCGACGGCTCGACCCGTTTTTCGGTGAACCTGATCCCGCACACCCAGGCGGTCACCACGCTGGGCGGAATCGAACAGGGGCAGGCGGTCAATATCGAGATCGACGTGCTTGCCCGCTATCTGCAACGCATGGAGGCCTATCGTGGCACACGCTGAAGTGAGCCGGCTCCGCCACGGCTATCTGTCCGCGCCCGAAGAGATCATCGACGAGGCGCGCAACGGCCGCATGTTCATCCTGGTCGACGACGAAGACCGGGAGAATGAAGGCGACCTCGTCATCCCGGCGCAGATGGCGACGCCCGACGCGATCAACTTCATGGCCAGATATGGCCGCGGGCTGATCTGCCTCGCGCTCTCCAAGCCGCGCGTCGATCAGCTCGGCCTCAACCTGATGAGCCGCAACAACGGCACACGGCACGAGACCGCCTTCACCGTCTCGATAGAGGCGAAGGAAGGCGTCACCACCGGCATCTCCGCCGCGGACCGGGCGCGCACCATCTCGGTTGCAATTGACGGCACCAAGGGCGCCGACGATATCGTCACGCCGGGCCATGTCTTCCCGCTGGTGGCGCGCGAGGGCGGCGTGCTGGTCCGCGCCGGCCATACCGAGGCCGCGGTCGACGTGTCACGGCTGGCTGGCCTCAACCCTTCCGGCGTGATCTGCGAGATCATGAAGGACGATGGCACGATGGCGCGGCTGGACGACCTCGTCGCCTTTGCCCAGCTCCACAATCTGAAGATCGGCACGATCCGCGACCTGATCGCCTACCGCCGACGGCACGACCATTTGGTCGAGCGGCGCGCGGAAATGACCTTCCAGAGCCGCTGGGGCGGCGAGTGGAAAGCGATCACCTTCGTCAACCGCGTCACCGGCGACGAGCTGATCGCACTGCAGAAGGGCAAGGTCGATCCTGCTGCCCCGACCCTGGTGCGCATGCACACAATGTCGATGTTCGTCGACGTGTTCGGCGAGGAGAATGAGCGTTCCGGCCTCCTTTCCCAATCGATGAAGGTCATCGGCGAGGCGGGCGCCGGCGTGATCGTCGTCATCAACAAGCCGATGCAGGGAATCGTCAGCCGCTTCATGCAGCTCCGCGCCGAGGGCAAGGGCGCAGGCGACCCGCAGATCGAGGAGCTGCGCGATTACGGCATCGGCGCACAGATCCTTGCGGAACTGGGTGTGCAGGACATGGTGCTGCTCAGCAACACCCATCACACGCTGGTCGGCCTGGAAGGCTATGGCCTGTCGATCGTCGGCGAGCAGCCGATCCCGGGCACCGGGGGCGAATGATGGCGAAGGTCCTGATCGTCGAGGCGCGGTTCTACGACCACCTGAACGACCTGCTGCTGGAAGGCGCACGGGCCGCGGTCGAGGCGGCCGGGCACGAGCATGAAACGGTCACCGTTCCCGGCGCGCTGGAAGTGCCCGCGGCGATCGCGCTGGCGGCGGAGAGCGGGCGCTATGACGCCTATGTCGCGCTGGGCGTCGTGATCCGCGGGGAGACCTATCATTTCGAGATCGTCTCGAACGAAAGCGCGCGCGGGATTATGGCGCTGACGCTGGACGGCCTGGCGATCGGCAACGGCATCCTGACCGTCGAGGACGAAGCCCAGGCCCTCGCGCGGGCGCGCAAGTCGGAGAAGGACAAGGGCGGCGAGGCGGCCAAGGCTGCGCTCGCGATGCTGGCGCTGAGGGAGCGGTTTTCCTAGTCGTCCGGGCAATAACATAGCTCGTTCGTCCCGAGCGAAGTCGAGGGGCGATTGTACCGAAGTCCGAGCAGCGCCCCTCGACTACGCTCGGGACGAACGGCCTCTCTAGCGATTGTTAACGGGGCGGCAGTTAGCTACACTCCTGTCAATAAGCCTGGAGTCCGCCGATGGCGCTTGCGCATACGTTCGAGGCCAATCCCCACTGGCTGCCGCGCAATCCCAAGGAGGCGCTGAAGGACATTCCGGGCGAGGAAGGCCTGCCCGTCTTCGGCAACACCTTCGCGATCCTGAAGGACCCGCCCGCGTTTGGGCGGCGCATGATCGGGAAATACGGACTCGTCTACCGCAACCGCGCGTTCGGGGGGCGGCAGGTGAACCTGGTCGGGCCGGAGGCGAACGAGCTGGTGCTGTTCGACCGCGACAAGCTGTTCTCGTCCGAACAGGGCTGGGGGCCGACGCTGAACCTGGTGTTCCCGCGCGGGCTGATGCTGATGGATTTCGACAAGCATCGCGCCGATCGCCGCACTCTGTCGGTCGCGTTCAAGCCCGAGCCGATGCGTCACTATGCCGAGCAGCTGAACCGCGGCATCGCCGAGGCGGTGGCCGGCTGGGCGAACCGGCCGATTCGCTTCTACGACGCTGTCAAGCAGCTGAGCCTCGACCTCGCCGCGACCAGCTTTCTCGGCATGCCGCTTGGGCCAGAAGCGACGCGGATCAACAAAGCATTCGTGGACGAGGTCCAGGCCTCGATCGCGCCGATCCGCTCGCCGATTCCGGGCACGGCGATGCACCGCGGCGTCAAGGCACGCGAGTATCTGATCGACCTGTTCCTGCGCGAGATTCCGGCGCGACGGAATGGGGAGGGCCAAGATTTCTTCTCGCAATTCGCCCAAGCGGTCGACGAGGATGGACAGCCGCTCTCGGATCAGGCGATCGCCGATCACATGAACTTTCTGATGATGGCCGCGCACGACACCATCACTTCCTCCGCGACCAGCTTGGTGATGCTGCTCGGCCGCAATGTGGAATGGCAGGACAGGCTGCGCGAGGAGATCGCTTCGCTGGGCCTCAACGACGATGAAGGCGTGCCTTACGGCCAGCTCGACCGGCTGGTGCTGACCGAATACGCGTTCAAGGAAGCGCTGCGGATCATGCCACCGGTCCCGTCGATGCCGCGCCGGGCGCTGCGCGACTTCGAATTCCGCGGCTACAAAATCCCGGCCGGCACCTTCATCGGCATCAATATCGGCTACACGCACCATATGCCGGAGCATTGGCCGGACCCCGACCGCTTCGACCCGATGCGCTTCACGCCCGAAGCCTCGCGGGGGCGCCACAAATATGCCTGGGTGCCGTTCGGCGGCGGCGCGCATATGTGCCTTGGCCTGCACTTCGCGACGATGCAGGTGCGCATCCTGATGACTCACCTGCTCCGCCGCTACCGCATCGAGCTTGAGCCGGGCGCCGGCGAGACATGGCAGTATTTCCCGATCCCGCGGCCGCGCGACAAGCTGCCGGTGCGGATGGTGGCCCTTGACTAGTTCCTCCCCTCGCTTGCGAGGGGAGGATTTTGCTAAGCGGCCCGCTTCAGCGTCGGGTAATCGACATATCCTTCCGGACCCTGGGTGTACCAGGTCGCCATGTCGTCCGGCGCCAGCGGCGCGCCGATGCGCAGGCGCTCGAGCAGGTCGGGGTTGGAGATGAACGGCCGTCCGAACGCGATCGCATCGGCGAGGCCGCTCGCCAGATCGGCGTCGGCACGCGTACGGTCGTAATCCTGGTTCAGCACCAGCGGGCGATCGAACACCGGCCGGATCTCGGGCGAGACCCGGGGCTGGTCGGACTTGCCGAACGTGCCGTCCGGCCCCTGCTCGCGCAGCTCCAGGAAGGCGACGCCGATCTCGTTCAGCGCCTTCGCGGCCGGCACGAACACCGCCGCCGGATCGCTATCCTCGACGCCCTGGCTGTTGCCGTTGGGCGAGAAGCGCACCGCCGTCCGGTCGGCGCCGATCTCGCCGGCCACGGCCTCGGCGACCTCCCGCAGCAGGCGCACGCGGTTCTCAGGCGCGCCGCCGTAGCGGTCGGTGCGCAGGTTCGCGCTTTCGCGCAGGAATTGGTCGATCAGATAGCCGTTCGCGGCGTGGATCTGGACACCGTCGAAACCGGCCGCCTTCGCATTTCGGGTCGCGCGGCGATAATCGTCGAGCAGTCGCGGCACTTCGGCCGCGCCGAGCGGCCGCGCCTCGCCATAGGGCTGCTTGCCGGCATAGGTGTGCGCTTTGAACGGCGCCGTCGTGGCGGATGCCGACACGGGAGCCCCCCCGCCCAGGAAATCGGGGTGCACCAGCCGGCCCATATGCCAGAGCTGGACGAAGATGCGGCCGCCGGCCTGATGCACTGCCTCGGTCACCGGCTTCCACGCCTCGGTCTGCTCGTCGCTCCAGATGCCCGGCGCATAGGGCCAGCCGAGCCCTTCGCGGCTGATCCCGGTCGCTTCGGTGATGATCAGCCCGGCGTCCGCGCGCTGCGAATAATAGGTCGGCATCAGCGCGCTCGGCACATGCTCCCGGCTCGAACGGCCGCGCGTCAGCGGCGCCATCAGGATGCGGTTGGGGGCGGCGACCGCCCCAAGCTTTATCGGGTCGAACAGGTTCGGCATCAGCCTCGATCTCCTTTGCGTGCCGGACATAGGGGTCTAAGGGGCCGCATGCACGCGCCCGCCCGATCAAGAAAAAGTTTCGCCGGCGATAGCGGCTTCGCCTTCGCCGCGCTGCTGGCCGGCAACGTCGCGCTGGCATTCGGGCCGATGTTCGTGCGCATGGCGACGACGGAAGGCCAGATCGGGCCGCTCGCCGCCGCGTTCTGGCGGCTCGCGCTGGCAGCCCCGTTGCTGCTGCTGATGACGCGCATCACGCGCCAGCCGATCGGTCGGCTGGGGCCGGCGATGTGGGCGACGGTGGTGCTGGCCGGCATCTTCTTCGCCGGCGACCTCGGCACCTGGCATTTGGGCATCCTGAAGACCAAGCTCGCCAATGCGACGCTGATCGGCAACTGCGCGAGCCTGTTGTTCCCGCTCTACGGTTTCCTCGTGGCACGCGCCTGGCCGTCGCGCGGGCAGGCGCTGGCGCTGCTGCTGGCGACGCTCGGCGCGGTGCTGATGATGGGCCGGTCCTACGAGCTGTCGCCGCAGCATCTGGTCGGCGACCTGCTGTGCCTGCTCGCCGGGGTGCTCTACACTTTCTACCTGATCGCGATCGACCGGGCGCGCGGGCGGCTCCAACCATGGCCGGTGCTGGCGCTGTCGACGATCTTCGGCATCCTGCCGCTGCTGCTGTTCGCGCAGGCGCTGGGCGAGCCGATCTGGCCTGCGGAGTGGGGGCCGCTGATCGCGCTCGCCCTGATCAGCCAGGTGTTCGGACAGGGACTGCTCGTCTATGCGATGGGCCATGTCAGCCCGGTAGTGACCGGCCTTACCTTCCTGCTGCAACCCGCGATCGCGGCAGCGACCGGCTGGCTGTGGTATGGGGAGCGGCTGGCCGCGGCCGACTGGATCGGCGCGGCGCTGATCGGCGCCGCGATCGTGGCGGTGAAAAAGCCGGCGACGAACCTGGCGCCGCCGGCCGATTGAGATCATGCGGGCAGATGCGTCTGCATCGCCGAGGCTGTCCTAAAGCCGCGTGGCTGTGCTAGAGCCTGGCTTTCCGCCGACGAGGGAGAGACGATGTTCGCCAAGCTGTTCCGCGATCACCCGGCCGAGGTCGGCGAGAGCTATGCCGAACATTTCGCTGCGGCGGGCGGGTTCGGCCTGAAGATGATCGTCGGCGGCGCCGCCTGCGTCGTTCATGCGCTGGTGCCGGGGCTGTTCGTCACCACCGGCAGCGGCACGGTCAAGAAGCTCTACGACCAGATGGTCGCCAAGCGGAATGCCAAGCGCGCCGCCAATATCGAGATGCGCTCGATCGAATGGGTGATCTAGGCGGATCGGTCCGGAACGCTGGCACAACGATCCCAAAGAGGGTAAACACCGCAAACATAAAACGGGTCGTGCTTGGTTATCTCTCGAAGGGGGTAAATCACATGAAGACGACCGTTCTCGCCCTGCTTGCGGGCGCTTGCATACTTGCCGCACCGGCCTCGGCCGCCACCGTGAACTTCGAATCGGCTCCGGCCAGCTTCACCAGCTATACGGACCAGGGGGCGACGATCACCGCCAACGGCGCGCCCATTTCCCGGCTTCCGACCCCCGGCGGGTCGCAGGGCATCCTCGCAGAGGATACGCCGCGCTCCGAATTCCGCGCCGATTTCGCCGGCACGACCGGCTTCGTCTCCGTCGACCTCGGCGACTTCAATTCGGACGCGGTCCTGCTGTTCCTGGAGGTATTCGACGCCGGGAATGTCCTGCTCGGCTCCAGCTCGCTCGCGATCGACGCCAGCGATTCGGTCATGCACACGCTGACGGTCACCTTTGCCGGCATCGCCTATGCGAAATTCGGTGCCCGCGCCCCTGCGCTCAACGGCAACAGCGTCCTGGCCGACAATCTGACGTTCGATCTGGGCAACGGCGCGGTTCCGGAACCGGCGACCTGGGCGATGATGATCGCCGGCTTCGGGCTGGCGGGCGGCGCGCTCCGCCGTCGTTCGGCGCGCCTGTCGGTCGCCTGAGCTTCCCGCTCGCATCAGGCCATGGGCGCGGCTAAACGCCCGTCCATGGCCCTTCTGGAACGACCCGACCGCCCCCGCCTTGCCTATAATATGCGAGAGGGCGGCGGCCCTGCTCTCGTGTTCCTGCCCGGCTATGCATCGGACATGGCGGGCTCCAAGGCGCTGGCGCTCGACGAGTGGGCGGCGCGCACAGGCCGCGCGATGCTGCGCTTCGACTATTCCGGCTGCGGCGAGAGCGAAGGGCAGTTCGAGGACGGCACGCTCGGCCTCTGGCGCGACGACGCGCTGGCGGTGATCGACGCGGTGACCAATGGCCCGCTGGTGCTGGTCGGCTCGTCGATGGGCGGCTGGATCGGCCTGCTGGTCGCAGAAGCGCGGCCGGAGCGCGTCGCCGCCTTTGTCGGCATCGCCGCGGCGCCGGACTTCACGGACTGGGGCTTTTCGCAGGAAGACAAGATGAAGCTCCTTGGCGAAGGGCGGCTGGAGCGGCCGTCCGAATACGGCGCGCCGCTCGTGACGACCCGCGGCTTCTGGCAATCCGGCGAGGGCCTGCGGATGCTGCATCGGGAGATCGCGATCGACTGCCCGGTGCGGCTGCTCCACGGCCAGCGCGACCCGGACGTGCCGTGGCATCATTCGACGCATGTGGCGGGCAAACTTCGTTCAGCCAACGTGCAGACGATTCTGGTCAAGGACGGCGATCACCGCCTGTCGCGCCCGCAGGACCTGGAACTGCTGCTCGCGACGGTCGCCTCGCTGCCGGTATGATGCCATGATCCTGCTTCCTGTCCTCCTCGCCGCCGCGGCGCCCACCCTCGACTGCCCTGCGCTGCTGAAGGACGATCCGGCGAAGGCGCTGGAGATCGCCAACGGCCGCATCCTGCAGGGCGGCGGCGTTTCGGCCAAGCAATGCGCGGCGCTTGCCTTTGCGGCGTTGGGGAAATGGCCGGCCGCCGCGGCTGCCTTCGAGCAGGCGGCGCACGAAGCGGAGCGCGGCCAGCTTGCCGTCGCCGCCGACTTGTGGGTGCAGGCGGGCAATGCGCACCTTGCGGCCGGCCAGGCGAAGGAAGCGGTCGGTGCCTTCGACGCTGCGCTGCTGACCGGCGCAGTAACGGGACGGGCGAGCGGCGAGGCGCATCTCGACCGCGCCCGCGCCCAGGTGGCGCTCGGCAAGCTCGACCAGGCGCGGATCGATCTGGATGTCGCGCTGAGGCAGGTTCCAGAAGACCCGCTCGCCTGGCTGTTGTCGGCTTCGCTGGCGCGGCGGATGGGCGACCTGGAGCGCGCCGGCACCGATATCGGCAAGGCCGCCCAATTGTCGCCCGACGATGCCAGCGTTGCGCTCGAGGCGGGGCGGATCGCGCTCGCATCGGGTTCGCCCGACGCGGCCCGCGTCGCGTTCGAAGGCGCGATCAAGGTGCAGCCGAACAGCGATGCGGCCAAAGCCGCGCAGGCGGAGCTTGACCGACTCAAGACCCCGGCGCAGCAGAAATGACGCCATGAAATATCTGCACACGATGATCCGCGTCAGCGATCCGGACGCGACGATCCGTTTCTTCGAGCTGATCGGGCTGAAAGAGATTCGCCGGATGGAGAATGAGGCAGGGCGGTTCACGCTGATCTTCCTCGCTGCTCCCGGCCAGGAAGGCGTCGCCGAGGTCGAGCTCACCCATAATTGGGATCCGGAAGACTATGCGGGCGGCCGCAATTTCGGCCACCTCGCCTACCGCGTCGATAATATCTACGACACCTGCCGGCGGCTGATGGATGCCGGCGTGACGATCAACCGGCCGCCGCGCGACGGCCATATGGCGTTCGTGAAGACGCCGGACGGCATCTCGATCGAGCTGTTGCAGGACGGCCGACTCGAACCGGCCGAGCCCTGGGCATCGATGCCGAACACCGGACGCTGGTGAGCTGACGCAGCCTTAGCGGAGATAGAAATCGATCGTCGTCACCACTCGCACTTTCTGGAACGGCGAGTCGGTGCCCGGGCCGCCGCCGTTACCGTCGACATCGCCGTCGCGCGGTCCGATCGAGAAATAGCCCTGGCTGGCCGACTTGATCGCGCCGACGCCGGTGTCGCTGTCCGCGGCGAATTGCTGCGCCGCCTGCCGCGCGCTTTTCGTGCCTTCCGCGATCATTGCCGGCTTGATCGCGTTCAGCCGGGTGAAGCTGTAAACGATGCCGCTGCCTTCCTCGAGTGCGACGCCGGCGCGGATCAGATCGGCCTGGCGGGCAAAGGCGGCGCGCGCACGCATCACGTCCTTCGTGCGCAGCTGCAGCCGGCGGCGCACCGTCACGACATTCTGCTGCCGGCTCGTGTCGAAGAATTGACTGACACTGGCACCGACATCGCTGACCGCGTCCGCAGGAAAGCCGGCGCGCTGGAAGAAAGCGCGCACTGCCCGGCTCTTGTCGTCGATCGCACCCTGGACCGGCGCGAGCTCGCTGCCGGTTTCGGAAAAGCTGATCGTCCAGGTGGCGAGGTCGGCGGTCACGTCGCGTTCGGCAAGGCCACGGACCGTGACGGAACGCTCCGCCATCTTGGCGCGGCGCAGCCCGTCGCCCAGCAGATAGCCGCCGCCGATCGCGCCGACCGCGATCAGTGCAGATGCTGCAAGCACAGTATTGCGGGTGGCAGTTGCGACGGCATTCATGAGATGGCTCCCCAGATGACGGCTGCTGTTGTGGAGCATGGCCGATGAACCGTGCATTTATGTCGACGAATCGAATGGCGCCCGGATGGCCGCACAGCGGTTTCGGCGTGAAGCATCCGATCCTGCTGGCGCCGATGGCGGGGGCGGGCGGCGTCGAGCTGGCGATTGCGGTCGCACGGGTGGGCGGGCTGGCCGCCCTACCGTGCGGAATGGCGACGCCGCAGCAGATCGAGGCGGAGGTCGCGCGCTTCCGGGCCGCGGTGGACGCGCCGCTCAACCTCAATTTCTTCTGTCACACGCTGCCCGACGCGCCGGACGACAGAGGCTGGCGCACATTGCTGGCGCCCTATTATGCGGAGCTGGCCATCAAGCCCGGCGATCCGCCGCCGCTGCGCCGTCCATTTTCTGCCGAATGGGCGGACCTCGTCGAGCATCTGCGGCCGGAATTGGTCAGCTTCCACTTCGGGCTGCCCGCACGGGACCTGCTGGAGCGCGTGCGCGCAGCCGGCGCGTTCGTGATCGGCAACGCAACCAGCCTCGCGGAAGGCCGCTGGCTGGCCGAGCGCGGTGTCGACGCCGTGATCGCGCAGGGCTGGGAAGCTGGCGGCCATAGCGGCCATTTCCTGACGGACGCGCCCGAACAGATCGGGCTGTTCGCGCTGGTCCGGCTGCTGACCGAAACGCTGCCGGTCCCGGTGATCGCCGCCGGCGGCATCATGGACGGCCGCGGCATTGCTGCCGCGCTGACGCTGGGTGCATCGGCCGTGCAGCTCGGCACCGCCTTCCTAGGCGCACCTGAAAGCCTGATCGCCGCGCCCCACCGCGCCGCGCTGGCGAGCGCGCGGGCGGAGCGCACCGTGATGACCAACCTCTTCTCCGGCCGGACGGCGCGCGGTATCCGGAACCGCCTGATCGACGATCTAGGCGCGATCAACCCGGCAGCGCCGCCTTATCCTCATGCGTCCGCGGCGCTCGCTCCGCTGCGCAAGGCGGCGGAAGCGCAGGGCCGCGACGATTTCACGCCGCTCTGGGCCGGCCAGGGGGCTCCCCTCGCCCGCGCCGAACCTGTTACGGAGATTGTCGAGCGGCTGGCGTACGAAGCGTTGAAGGAACTCAGTCGATGACCCTGGAGATCGTCCGCATCCCCGTCCTCAGCGACAATTATGTCTGGCTGGTTCATGAGCCGGAATCGGGC
>NZ_DASTXI010000216.1:0-3366 GCF_035758555.1 Sphingomonas sp.
CCGGGGATGACCGCGGCATCGCAAACTCAGGCCGATTTCGCCGAGATCCAGGCCCGCGTCTCGGGCAGCTCCTTTTACACGGCCATGCTTCTCATGCCGAAGGCGGAGCGGATGGCGATGTTCGCCATCTACGGCTTCTGCCGGCTGGTCGACGATATCGCCGACGATGGCACGCGGCCCCGGCCGGAGCGGGCGAAAGCGCTCGACGAGTGGCGCGCGGACATTGCCGCCCTCTATGCCGGCAGGCCGGCGGGCCAGGCGGCGTTCCTCGACTTCGCCAGGCGCGACTTCAAGCTGCGGGAAGCCGATTTCCTCGCCGTGATCGACGGCATGGAGATGGACGTCGCGGCCGACATCCGCGCGCCCGATCTCGAGACGCTCGATCTCTATTGCGAGCGCGTGGCATCGGCGGTGGGGCGGCTTTCGATCCGCATCTTCGGCATGGACGACAAGCCGGGCTTTGCGCTGGCGCACGAGCTCGGCCGCGCCTTGCAGCTCACCAACATCCTGCGCGACCTCGACGAGGACGCGGACATCGGCCGCCTCTATTTGCCGCGCGAATTGCTGGCCGAGGCAGGCATCGAGGCGAACGATCCGCAGGCTGCGATCGGCGATCCTCGCGTCGATGCGGCCGGCCGGCGGCTGGCGCTGCGGGCGCAGGCGCATTTCGATGCCGCAGACCGCGTGTTGCGCGCCCGGCCGCGCGGCCGGCTGCTGGCGCCGCGCCTGATGGCGGCGGTCTACCGAGCGATATTGCAGGAGATGCTGGCCGAAGGATGGGCGCCACCGCGCCGTCGTGTGCGGATCGGCAAGCTCCGCCTGCTGGGCCTTGTCGCCCGCTGCTGCATATCGCGATGATCGAGCGGGCTGCAGCAGCAGCGCGGGTCCATGTCGTCGGCGGCGGGCTCGCGGGATTGTCCGCGGCTGTCACGCTCGCGGATCGCGGCGTGCCCGTCGTGCTGTCGGAGGCCGCCCGCCAGGCCGGGGGCCGCTGCCGTTCGTACCACGATGCCCAGCTCGACATGGTGATCGACAACGGCAACCACCTCGTGCTGTCCGGCAATCCCGCTGTCGGTCGCTACTTGCGGGCGATCGGCGCGCAGGACCGTCTGACCGGGCCGCGGGAGGCGGAGTTTCCGTTCGTCGATCGGGGCAGCAACAGGCGCTGGATCCTTCGACCGAATGACGGTGCACTTCCGTGGTGGATCCTGTCGGGCAAGCGACGCGTGCCCGGCACGAGTTCGAGTGATTACCTCGCCATGCTCGCTTTGACGCGGCCGCATCCGGACCGGCGCATCGACCAGGTCATTTCCTGCCAGGGCGTCGTCTGGGAGAAGCTTCTTCGGCCGCTGCTCGTCTCAATTCTCAATACCCCACCCGAAGAAGCCTCCGCGGATCTCGCGGGCGCAGTGTTTCGCGAGACCCTGATGAAGGGCGGCCGGCAAACACGGCCGCGCATTGCGACGCCGAGCCTTGCTGCGGCCTTCGTCGACCCGGCGCTCGACCGCCTGCGCAAGGACGGCGGCGATATCAGGCTCGGTCGACCGCTGCGCGCGGTCACTCTCGAAGACGACAGGGTCGCGACCCTGGGCTTCGACGATGGCGAGGAACGGCTCGGGCCGCAGGACAAGGTGGTTTTCGCCGTGCCGCCGTGGACGGTGCAGGCTCTGTTGCCACGAGTGACGGTGCCGGACGATTTCCGCGCCATCGTCAATGCGCATTTTCGGGCAAGTCCGCCGACCAATGCACGGTTGATGGTCGGGCTGATCGGCGGTACGGCGGAGTGGGTTTTCGCCTTTCCCGACCGCCTTTCCGTGACCGTCAGCGCCGCCGATCGCCTTCTCGACATGGACAACCAGACCCTGACAGACGCGCTGTGGCGCGACGTCGCCGCAGTCCATGATCTCTCCAGTCCGGTTCCGGCTTGCCGCATCGTGAAGGAGAAGCGGGCGACGTTTGCCGCGACGCCAGCGCAGGAAGCACGGCGCCCGTCGGCGCGCACGCCATGGACCAATGCCTTCCTCGCGGGTGATTGGACCGCAACCGGCCTGCCCGCCACGATCGAGGGCGCGCTGCGCTCGGGCGAGAAGGCGGCGGCGCTCGCCATGGCGTCGCGATGAACGACCTCGTCGTCACCGAAGCAGCCGGCCTCGAAGCCGATATCGGCCGCGCGACAGCCGCCTTGAAGCGGTTGCAGAGAAGCGACGGGCATTGGGTGTTCGAGCTCGAGGCCGACGCCACGATCCCGGCCGAATACGTGCTGTTGCGTCACTACCTCGGCGAGCCCGACGATCTCGAGCTGGAACGCAAGATCGGCGCCTATCTTCGCCGCATCCAGGGCGGGCATGGCGGCTGGCCGCTGTTCCATGGCGGCGCCTTCGACATCAGCGCCTCGGTGAAGGCCTACTTCTGCCTGAAGATGATCGGTGACGATCCCGAGGCGCCGCACATGGTGCGCGCGCGTTCGGCGATCCTGGAACGCGGCGGCGCGGCCAGGGCCAACGTCTTCACACGCATTCTCCTGGCGCAGTTCGGCGAGCTGCCGTGGCGGCGTGTGCCCACCATGCCAGTGGAGCTGATCCTGCTGCCCCGCTGGTTCCCGATCCATCTCTCGCGCATGTCCTACTGGGCGCGGACAGTGATCGTGCCGCTCCTGGTGCTGGCGGCCCTGCGGCGGCGGGCGCGCAATCGGCGCGGCGTGCGGATCCGCGAGCTGTTCACGGTGCGGCGCGTGAGGGGACAGCGGGTGCCGACGCACCGCCGTCCGGGGTGGGCGATCTTCTTCAACGGTCTGGACCTCGTGCTGAAGGTCGCCGAGCCGCTTTGGCCCGAGCTGCTGCGCCGGCGCGCGATTGAGCGCTGCCTCGCCTTCGTCACGGAGCGGCTGAACGGCGAGGACGGTCTCGGCGCGATCTATCCCGCCATGGCCAACAGCGTGATGATGTTCGATGCGCTGGGCTATCCGCCCGACCATCCCGGCCGCGCGATCGCCCGACGTGCGATCGACAAGCTGCTGGTGGTCAAGGAGGACGAGGCCTACTGCCAACCCTGCGTCTCGCCAGTGTGGGACACCGCTCTTGCGGCTCACGCCATGATGGAAGCAGGGGGCGAAGAGGCAGGCATGGCGGCGCGCCGTGGCCTCGACTGGCTGGTGCCGCTGCAGGAATTCGAGGTGAAGGGCGACTGGGCCGAACGGCGGCCGGACGTGCGGCCCGGCGGCTGGGCCTTCCAGTATCGCAACGCGCATTATCCCGATCTCGACGATACCGCCGTCGTGGTGATGGCGATGGACCGGGCGCGGCGCGAGCGCGGCGCCGGCGACACCTTCGATCCGGCAATCGCGCGCGCGGTCGAATGGACGGCGGG
>NZ_DASTXI010000141.1:0-3090 GCF_035758555.1 Sphingomonas sp.
CTGCCCCCGGCCGTTTGGGACGCCGCGAACGCCGCGGCGCTGCTGCAATATATCGAGCAGATCGGGGTCGAGGGCCTCAACCCCGCGGATTACGATCCCGAAGGTTTGAAGGCCGCGCTCGCGAGCGGCGATCCGGTGGCCCTGTCGGCCGTCGCGACGGACCGGTTCGACCGCGTGTCGTCCGACCTTGCGCTGGGTCATGTGAAGAAGCCGGCGCGGGTCGACTGGTACATCGTCGACAAGGATCTCGGCGCAGACAAGCAGGATGCGCTGCTTCGGTCCGCGCTCGCCCAACACGACATTGCCGGTGCGCTGAACGGGCTTCTGCCGACGCACCCGCAATATGCCGCGCTGAAGGCGGCGCTGGCCGAAACGCCGGCGAGCGACACCGCCGAGCGCGACCGCATCCGGCTCAACATGGACCGCTGGCGGTGGCTCCCGCGCGAGCTTGGCGACAAGTACATCATCGTGAACGTGCCGAGCTTCCACGCGACCCTGGTCGAGGACGGCCAGAATCGCTGGAAGGAGCGGGCGATCGCGGGCAAGCTGTCGACCCCGACTCCGCAGCTGACGGCCATGGCCACCGGTGTGATCCTCAATCCCTGGTGGGAGGTGCCGAAGAGCATCGAGAAGGAAGCCGCCGGGAAAAAGGGCTTCGTCGCGGTCAAGGGCGCGGACGGCAAGGTCCAGCGGTGGCGGCAGCCGCCTGGGCCGAGCAACGCGCTCGGGCAGCTCAAGTTCGTGATGCCCAACTCGAAGGCGATCTACCTCCACGACACCAACGCGCGCAGCCGCTTCAACGACAGCGTGCGCGCGCTGAGCCACGGCTGCGTTCGGACGCAGCATATCGTCGATCTCGCGACCGAGCTGCTCGGCGACGACGGCGGGACGTGGACGCCCGACAGGATCCAGGCGGCGCTCGACAGCAAGAAGACCGTCCAGGCCAACTTCGTGAAGCCGCTTCCGGTCTACATCGTCTATTTCAGCCAGGCCGCGCTGCTCAGCGGCCGGATCGTCGACTACAAGGACATGTACGGCCGCGATCCCAAGGCGGTGGCGGCGCTGAACATGAAGGACGGCGGCGCGAGCCTCGCCCCGCCCAAGCCCGAGCCGAAGCCCGATACCATCGCCGCGAAAAAGGCGAAGCCCGTCGACCAGGTGGCGCAGCGCTAGCGCCCGCCAAGCTTGGGCAAAGAAAAAGGGCCGCCCGAGGGCGGCCCTTCGTTTTTCAGTCGGGCGCGGCTTACGCCAGCTCGTAGCGCAACTGTCCCCCGGACAGTCGCTTACGCGAGCTTGTCGGCGTAGATCATCCGTCCGCCGGCGAGGCGCCGCATCACCTTGTCCTGGCTCGCCTTGGGCATCGCGAAGCAGCCCTCCGAGCGGCCGAGCATGCCGTGCAGCCGGATCATCTCGGGTTCCGCATACCAGGCGTTGTGGATGACGATCGCGCGCGGTTCGGCGTTGTTGTTCGTCCAGTCGAGTCCGCGGACCTTCAGCGACAGGCCGTACTTGCCGTAATAATAATCGTCGGTGACGTACGCGCCTTCTGAGGTCGCGTAGCTGCCGAAGGCGTTGCTGAACCGCTCCAGATAGCCCGAGTGGCTCGGGTCCGATCCGCGTCCGTGACAGACGAGGTGACTTTCGACCGTTCCGTTCTGGAGATCGACGACGTGGAAACGAGGCTCGCTCGATGGCCTCGAGAAGTCAGCGATCCCGATGGCGTCGCGAGGCGCGATCCGGTGCGAATCGAGCGCCGCCTTGGCGCGTGCGAAGAGCTGCGGATCGATGCCCGCGGGCGCGGCTGGAACCTGCGGCTGCGCGGGAACCGGAGTCGGGGCCGGCGGCGTTCCCGCACCCGTCGTCTGCGGGACCAGCAGCCCCGGAAGCGACTGCGAAGCCGCAGCAGAAGAAAGGATGAGCCCCGCGGCGCCAGCAGCGCCCAGACGCAGCATTTCCCTCCGATTGACCGACATTCATTCCCTCCGCTCTCGCAACCCTCTTATCAATCAAAGGGTTAATGGTGGATAACCTTGACGCTGGCGTTTCCCCTTCCATCGTCCAAGCCGAACGATTCGTCGCAGATGGCCCGCGGACGGCGATGACCCCGAAAAGCTTGAACGCCGGTCGCGTCGCTGCTAAGGGGCCGCCGCCGCCGAGGTGTGCCTCTGACGGCCGCTGAACTATTGTCGATGGAACGGAGCGCTACGCCCGCTCGATCGCTGATATGGGGATTAACCCCATGATTTTAAAGACTTAAGGAGAGTGACGGGCTTTTATGCAGATCATCGTTCGCGACAATAATGTCGAGCAGGCGCTGCGCGCGCTGAAGAAGAAGCTGCAGCGCGAGGGCGTCTACCGCGAGATGAAGCTGCGTCGTCATTACGAGAAGCCGTCGGAGAAGCGCGCCCGCGAGCGGGCCGCCGCGATCCGCCGCGCCCGCAAGCTCGAGCGCAAGCGCGCCGAGCGCGAGAGCGCGCGCTAGACTCCGAAGCACCAGCAGCAGTGTCCGTCGCCGAAGCCGCCCATCGCCCCGACCATCGCGGCCGGGCCGTCGCTTTGTGGATCGGCTTCATCCTCGTCATCGCCGCCGGAGTGGCCCTGGCCTGGCTCGGCGCGCACTCGGTGCGCCAGCGGACGATCCAGCTGGAGACCATCCAGGCCGGCACCGGTCCGACGATCCAGCCGCAGGACGGCGTGCTGATCGATTACGAAGGCCGGTTGTCCGACGGCAAAGTGTTCGATTCGAGCCAGGGCAAGGGTCCGGTCCCGCTGCTCGCCAACCAGGTCATCCCCGGCTTCGCCGAAGCGCTGTCGCGGATGCAGGAAGGCGGGCATTACAGGATCCATATCCCGTCGAAGCTCGCCTACGGCGCCAACCCTCCGCCCGACGCGCCGATCCCGCCGAACGCCGACCTGGACTATGACGTGAAGGTGGTGAAGGTCGTGCCCAACGCGGCGCTGATGCAGCAAAGCGGACCGCCGCAGCCGCAGCAATGAAGGCGCTCAGGTCGAGACGACCTCCGGCCCTTCCTCTTCCTTCTTCGCCTGCTGGTGGCTGAGGTCGACCAGCACGACCTTGAGCGTCGCCAG
>NZ_DASTXI010000144.1:0-15916 GCF_035758555.1 Sphingomonas sp.
CTCTCCCGGACCGGTCGCCTGGGCGACCGCCGATGGGAGAGTGTCCGGTGGTGCTGCTGAAATCCGCGACGGTGTTCCTCGCCAGCCTGGCGGGGCTGTTGCTGGCCTCTCCGGTCAGTGCGCCGACGAATAGCGGGGGCAGTGCGCGGCCGGCCCGCGGGCCCGTTTCCGAAGCGGAATGGAAGGCCTTGCTCGCGAGCCACCAGAAAGGCGGCGTGATCGAGCTGGGCGATCGCACCGTCGCCTTCGGCCGGCAGGTGTTCCGGCCAAGCGCGCCGGTGACGATCCGCGGCGGCGTCTTCGGCCCGATCGTGCTCGACGGCTGGCGCAACGTGACGTTCGATGGCGCGACCTTTTCAGGACCGCCAGGAACACCCGCCGTCCAGTCGCTGATCGTCGCTTCGAACGCGGAGAGGCTGACGATCCGGAATTGCCGCTTCACCGGCTATCAGGCGGAGGACGGCCAGCTGCACGTACGCGGCCCCTCTATCCGGAACAGCCAGAACGTCACGATCGAGGGATCGACCTTCGAGAATATGGCCGGCAATCTGGGCCTGGTGCGCTCGACCGGCGTGCGCTTCCGCAACAACGAGCTCCGCCGCATCCGCGAGGGCATCCAGATCCAGGGCGGCAGCGACATTCTGATCGAAGGCAATCTTTTCGAGCAGTTCATGCCCTCCAAGGGCGACCATCCCGACGCGATCCAGCTGTTCACGACCGGACTGCGGCCGGGCGAAGTGGCGGCGCACGACATCGTCATACGCAACAACCTGATCCTGGCTGGCGGCAAGGCGCAGGGCGTGTTCGCGGGCGACGAGAAAAGGCTGGGGGCGCAGGGGCTCGGCTATCGCAATTTCACGATCGAGAACAATGTGATCATCAGCGCCGCCTGGCACGGCATCACCACCGGCAATGTCGACGGGCTCACCATCCGTGGCAATCACCTGTTCCGGGTGGCCGGCACCGACACGATGGACAGCCGCATCACCGCAGGGGGCGCCAACATCACCTTGGAAGACAATGACGCGAACGCCTTCATCCTGGCGGACGGCGTCAACGGTCCGCGCAATCGCAGGACCGGCCCGGTCAAGGCCGCGCAGGTTCAGTCGATCATCGCCCGGTGGAAGGCGCAGTTCGGTCAGCCGTCATGATCGCCGGTTCGGGCCCGGCGGGATAATTCTCGGGCGTTCGTTCAAAAGAAGGCTCGTCGGATACCGGGAGGGGCGGCGGCCGATAGTCCGCTTCCAGGACCGCAGGCGGCGGGGTTTCGAGGCGGTCCTGCGCCGCCCATGCCTCATCATCCGGGCCGGCATTGGCGGGCGGCACGGGCTCGACTTTGGTGATCAGCAGCGGCCCGCCATAGCTGCCGGCGGGGAAGTCGGGACGGGCGACGAGCTTCTTCATCTCCGCCTGGCAGGCGGCAAGGAACTCGGCGTTCATCTTCGGGCATTGGCGCAAGCCGCCGTCGAACGCGGTGCGGGCCCAGCCCTTGCCGGCGCTCGCCTGATCGACAGGAGTCGCAGGTGCGGCATCCGTGACAGGCATTTGCGGCGGCGGAGTCCAGACCAGCGCGTCGGTGGTGACGCTGCTGGCGAGCGCGCCAAGCATGATGCCGGCGCCGATCAGCAGGCCGCCGATTCCCGCGATATTTGCTTTCCTGCGGAGCCGCTTCATGCCCGCTCAACCCAGTCGATCGGCGCCGGTTCCGGACTGGCCCCGAAAGCGCAAGCCGATCAGGCCGCCAGCAGGACGCCGCGATAATTCGGGTCCTCCAGCGCGCGGCCGGCGCCGCGGGCGACGCAGACCAGCGCGTCGTTGGCAACGGCGACCGGCAGGCCGGTGGCTCTGGAGATGCGGCGATCGAGGCCGTGCAGCAGCGATCCGCCGCCGGTCATGACGATGCCGCGATCGACGATGTCCGCAGCGAGCTCGGGCGGGGTCTGTTCGAGCGCGGCGCGGACGGCATGGACGATGTGGCCGACCGGCTCCAGGATCGCATCGGCGATCTCCTGCTGCCCGATCTCGATCTCGCGCGGCTTGCCGGCGACCAGGTCGCGGCCCTTCACTTTCATGTGCGGCTCCGTCCCTTCGTCGGCAGCGGCCGTGCCGATCTGATGCTTGATCCGCTCGCTGGTCGCTTCGCCGACGACCAGGTTGTGGCGGCGGCGGATGGACGCGGCGATCGCATCGTCCAATTTGTCGCCGCCGACCCGAACCGAGCCGCTATAGGCGAGGCCGCGCAGGGACAGCACCGCGACCTCGGTGGTGCCGCCGCCGATATCGACGACCATCGCCCCGACCGGCTCCGTCACCGGCAGGTCGGCGCCGATCGCGGCCGACATCGGCTCCTCGATCAGCCAGACCTTGCCGGCGCCGGCGTTGGTGGCAGCATCGCGGATCGCCCGGCGTTCGACATTGGTGGAGCCGGACGGCACGCTGATCGCGATCTCCGGACGGCGGGGAAGGGCGGACCGGCCGCCCTGCGCCTTCTCGATGAAATGCTTGATCATCTGCTCGGCGACTTCGAGGTCGGCGATCACGCCGTCGCGCAACGGGCGGATGGCGCGGATGTTCGCCGGCGTCTTGCCCATCATCAGCTTGGCGTCGCTGCCGACGGCGCGGACCTTCTGCACGCCGTCCCGGGTTTCGAGCGCCACCACCGACGGCTCGTTCAGCACGATGCCCTTGTCGCGCACCCACACCAGCGTGTTCACTGTGCCGAGATCGATGGCCATGTCGTGGGACGACAGGCGAAGAAAACGCGAAAACATGACTGTACGACCCCGGAGTGCGCCCGGACGCATCAAGCGGCATTGCGCAGCTGCCGCCAAGCGCTCCGATTTCGGTTCGGCGCATGCCTGCCTCGGAACTCGGGCCAGCCGTTTCCTCGCCACGACGGAGCGAATAATTCGCTGAAAAGGCAACATTTGTTAGCCTGGCTCGCTTCGCCCGGACTCCCCGCACGGACCGTCGCGGACGCGAAACGGGGTTAATCTGGCGTTCACCGAAAAAGGCCGGTCGTGCGCGTGGGGCGGGCCTGATTTCGTCCGCTCCGCTCCACCTCTATCGGGGACAATCTGATGAAGAAGATCCTGTTCGTTGCTGCCGCTGCGATGCTCGGCTCGGCCCTCTACGCGCAGACGCAGCCGCCGGAGCCGGCGCCGACCGCCACGCCCGACGCAGCGCCGACCCCGGCCGATGCCATGGACGCGACTGCTCCGGCGGATGCCACCGCGCCCGATCCGGCCCAGCCGGCGACGACCGAAGCTGCGCCGCCGTCCGATACCGACTCGGCCGCGACGACCGACGCGCACAAGGGCAAGCACAAGAAGAAGCCGCGCGGCGGCATGTAAGTCAGGCGGGGGGGCTTCGGCCCCCGCGTCGCTTCAGCGGAACGCGGCGCGTGCCCGCGCCATCCGCTCGATCGCCGCGTCCAGCGTCTCGTCGCGCTTGGCGAAGCAGAGCCGGACGATGTGCGTGACCGGATCGGCAGCATAGAAGGCCGAGACCGGGATCGCGGCGACGCCGAACTCCGCGACCAGCCGCTCGCAGAAGGCGACGTCGTCGAGCGCCACGCCGGAAGCTGCGAGGTCGAGCGAGAGGAAATAGGTGGCCTGGCTCGGCAGCACGGCCCAGCCGGCCTCGCGCAGGCCCGCCGTCAGACGGTCGCGCGAACGGGCGAAATCGGCGCGCATCGCCTCGAAATAGCTGCCGTCCTTGCCGAGCCCATAGGCCGCCGCGGCCTGCAGGTTGGGCGGCGTCGTGAAGGTCAGGAACTGGTGCGCGCGCGACAAGGGGCCGGCAAGCTCCGGCGCGGCGCACATCCAGCCGACCTTCCACCCGGTCAGCGAGAAGATCTTGCCGGCCGATCCGATCTTGACCGTCCGTTCGCGCATGCCCGGCAGCGCCATCGGCGAGAGGTGGCGGAGGCCGTCGAACACGACATGCTCCCACACCTCGTCGCTGATCAGCACCGCGCCTGAGGCGATCACTCGTTCGGCAATGAGCGCCAGCTCGTCGGCGCCCATGACTGTGGCGGCCGGATTGAGCGGCGTGTTGAGGATGACGAGGCGGGTGCGCTGGCTGAAGGCGACGTCGAGCGCGTCCGCGGTGACGCGCCAGTCGGGCGGGGCAAGGCGCACGAGCTTCGCCATGCCGCCCGCGCGGCGGACCAGCGGCAGATAGGCGTCGTAAAGCGGCTGGATCAGCACCACTTCGTCGCCCGGCGCAACCAGCGCCAGGATCGCGGCGGCGATCGCTTCGGTAGCGCCCGACGTGACGGTCACTTCCTCAGGGCGAAGATCGAGCTGCTGGTGGCGCCGGTAATGGGCGGCGACGGCCTCGCGAAGCTCGGGCAGGCCGGCCATCGGCGGATATTGGTTCGACCGTTCGGTGAGCGCCCGCGCTGCGGCCTCGACCACATCCGGCGGCCCGTTCGAATCGGGAAAGCCCTGGCCCAGGTTGATCGCGCCGGTCTCCCGCGCCCGCGCCGACATATGCTCGAAGATCGTGGTCGGCATGTTGGCGTAGAGCGGGTTCATGACCGCCTTAGAAAAGAAAGGGAGGGCTTCGACAAGCTTCGCCGGGCGCGTATGGAGCGGGAATGCGCTTCCTCGTCTTCTACGGCTCCTACCGGCGCGACCGGCTCGGCATCCGGCTGGCGAACTATTGCGTCGCCGGGCTGGCCGGGCGCGGGCACGATGCCGAGCTGATCGACGCGCAGGCGGTCGGGCTGCCGATGCTCGACCGGCGGCTGCGCGAATATCCCGAAGGCGAGGCGCCGGCCAACATGGCCGAGCTGGGCGCCAAAATCCGCGCGGCCGACGGATTCCTGTTCGTGACCGGCGAATATAATTGGGGGCCGCAGCCGGGCCTCAAGAACCTGACCGATCATTATCTGGAGGAATGGTTCTGGCGGCCGGCGGCGATCGCCAGCTATTCGATCGGCCGGATCGCCGGCGCGCGCTCCAACCTGACCTGGCACGGGACGCTGTCCGAAATGGGCATGGTCGTCGTCTCCAGCACGATCACGGTCGGGCAGATTCAGTCGGCGCTCGACGAGGAGGCTGAACCGATCGGGGAAGGCGGCGCGGCGCTCGCGCGTGCCTTCCCCCGCTTCGCGGCGGATTTCGAATGGTGGGCGGAAGCGGGCAAGGCCCAGCGGGCGCTGAAGGCGCCGCCCTATTGATGACGTTCGACGAAGCAGCCGAGGCGCTGGCGGCGGTGGGCCGGGCGTTCCACGCGCGCGGCTGGGCGCCGGCGACATCGGGCAATTATTCCGCGCGGCTGGAGGACGGGAGCATCGCGATCACCGTCTCCGGCGCGCACAAGGGGCGGTTGGCACCCGGCGACGTCATGGTGCTGGATTCGGGCGACCCGCGGCGGCCTTCGGCGGAGACCGCGCTGCATCTGGCCGTCTACCGCGCCTTTCCGGACGTTCGTTCCGTGCTGCACAGCCATGCCGCCGTCTCGGTCGCGCTGGGGCGCACGAGCGGCGACGCCTGGACGATTGCCGGGCACGAGTTGCTGAAGGCGCTGCCGGGCATCGACACGCACGACACCAGCGTCGCCGTGCCGATCGTCGAGAACAGCCAGGACATGGCCACGGTCGAGACCGAGGCGATGCCGCGGATCGGGCGCGCGCCGGCCTTTATGATCCGCGGCCACGGGCTATATGGGTGGGGCCGCAGCATCGCCGAGGCGGAGCGCGTGATCGAAGCGCTCGAATGGCTCGCCGAAGCGGAGCTGGCGGAGCGGAGATTCAGGGGATGACGCGGCTCACGATCTTCGATGAAGCGGGCGCGGAGGTCGGCGCGACCGGGGACGCCGACGCGATCACGGCTGCGCTGGGCGGGATCGGCGTGCGTTTCGAGCGATGGCCGGCGTCGGAGCAGGACGCGCGGAGCGAAGCGCTGCGGGCGGAGGGCTACACGACGGTGGACACCGTTTCCGTCACGCCGGACCATCCCGATCGCGACGCGATGCGCGCGAAGTTCCTGTCCGAACATCGCCACGCCGACGACGAGGTGCGTTATTTCGTCGCGGGCTCCGGCCTCTTCACGCTGCGCGAACGGGGGCGCATCTACGCCGTACGGTGCGAAGGCGGGGACCTGATCTCGGTGCCGGCGGGCATGCGCCACTGGTTCGACATGGGGCCGCGGCCGCATTTCACCGCAATGCGCTTTTTCCGCACGCCCGAAGGCTGGGTCGGCGACTTCACCGGCGACCCGATCGCCGATCGTTTCCCGCGGCTGGAGCCGGCATGATCCGCGCGATCCTGACCGACATCGAAGGCACGACGTGCAGCATCTCGTTCGTCGCCGACACGCTGTTCCCCTATGCCCGCGCGCGGATGCGCGACTATGTCGCCGCGCACCCGGACGAGGCGGAGGGCGTGCCGGTCGAGACGCTCGAACGCTGGATCGACGAGGACCGCAAGGAGCCGGTGCTGAAGCGCATCCAGGGGCAGATCTGGCGCGACGGCTTCACCAGCGGCGAGCTGAAAGGGCACATCTATCCCGATGCGCTGGCGGCCCTTCGGCGCTGGCGCGAGCAGGGCCTGCGGCTGTTCGTCTATTCGTCGGGCTCCGTGCAGGCGCAGCGGCTGCTGTTCGGGCATTGCGAGGCGGGCGACCTGACGCCGCTGTTCGAGGGCTTTTTCGACCTGTCGATCGGATCGAAGCTGGAGCCCGATTCCTATCGCGCCATTGCCGAACGGGTCGGCCTGCCGTCCGCGGACATCCTGTTCCTGTCCGACAATGACCGCGAGATCGCGGCGGCGCGCGCCGCCGGGCTGCACGTCCAGCTGATCGACCGGGTGCGCGGCGACACGTTCGAGAGCATCCGTCATTGAAGCTGAACGGCGAATGGGCTCGCTCGGTCGCACGGACGATGGACGGCGTGCGCATCCTCGACCAGCGCAAGCTGCCCTGGGCCGTCGAATGGGTCGAGCTGACATCGGCCGAAATGGCGGCTCGGGCGATCCGGGAGATGTGGACGCGCGGTGCGCCGCTGATCGGCGCGGCCGCGGCCTATGGGCTGGCGATGGCGCTCAGGGGCGATCCGCTGTCGCTTGACCGGGCTTATGCGCAGCTGCTCGAGACGCGCCCGACCGCAGTCAACCTGCGCTGGGCGCTGGATCAGGTGCGCGATCACGTTCGCAACCTGCCGCTCGCCGAGCGCGCCGAGGCGGCCTTTGCGCGGGCGGATGCGATCTGCGACGAGGATGTGGCGCTCAATCGCGCGATCGGGAAGCATGGGCTGGCGCTGCTGGAGGAACTGCACGCGCGCCACCCCGACCGGCCGCTGAACATCCTGACGCACTGCAACCCCGGCTGGCTCGCGACGGTCGACTACGGCACCGCGACCGCGCCGATCTATCTGGCGCACGATCAGGGTATGCCGCTGCATGTGTGGGTCGACGAGACGCGGCCGCGCAACCAGGGGGCGCTGCTGACCGCGTTCGAGCTGTCCGGCCACGGCGTCCCGCACAGCGTCATCGCGGACAATGTCGGCGGGCTGCTGATGCAGCGGGGCGAGGTCGACCTGGTGATCGTCGGCACGGACCGCGTCACCGCGAACGGCGACGTGTGCAACAAGATCGGCACCTATCTGAAGGCGCTCGCCGCGCACGACAATTGCGTGCCCTTCTATGTCGCGCTGCCCTACACCACGATCGACCGCAGCCTCGCTTCGGGCGATGAGGTGCCGATCGAGGACCGCAGCGGCGACGAACTGGCCTGGATCACGGGGCCGACCGCCGACGGCGCGTTTGCGGCGGTCAAGGTCACCGGCTCGCCGGTCCACAATCCGGCCTTCGACGTCACACCGGCGCGGCTGGTGACCGGCTACATCACCGAACGCGGAGTGACGGCGGCGATCTGATCAGTCGGGCGCGGGCGCGCCCATCGCGCTCTGGATGCGGCGGATTTCGTCCAGATGGTGCTGGATGATCGGCACCGCGGCTTCGGCGACCGCCCTCAGGCCGGGATTGTCACCCTGGTCGGCATAGCCCTGGTGCAGCGCCAGCGCCTTTTCGTGCGCCTTCACCTGCTGGTCGACATACAGCCGTTCCATGTTGTCCTTGCCGGCGGCGCGCAGGGCCTTCAGCATCGCGGCTTCGGGCGGCAGCAGGTTGGTCGTGCCGGCGTTCGCCGCCCTGGCCGCAGCCATCAGCTGGGCGCTGGTGCGCGTATGGTCGTCGATCATCATTTGCGCGAACTGTCGCACGTCGGGGTTCGTCGCCGCGCCCAGCATCAGCTTGCTGGATTCGATTTCGTAATTGTCGGACGACGCCGCCATCGAGGCATAGGTGGCCGAGGCAGTTCGGGCATGGAGTCCGGGCGTCTGCGGCGCGTTCTGAGCCATGGCCGGCACCGTCCCGGTCAGCGCCAGCAGTGCAATCGCGGTCACGCTTTTCATCACGGGTCCTCCTGTTGCGCTGCGCGGCTCAACCCTTTGCCGCACGGCGGGTTCCGCAGGGGGAACGAGCGCTCCGCCCGGGGGTTTTGACGGGCAAGGGCTCAACCTTTCAGGAGATGATCGATGGCGACCGAAGCAGCGTCCAAGTCCACGCGTTCCCGCTCGAAGAATGGCGAGAATGGAAAGGGCGGCGGCTCGACCGGCGCGTTGATCGGCGCGGCCGCGGCGGGCGTTGCCGTCGGGCTGATGGCCAATCTCGGCCGCAAGGCGGCGGTGCAGGCGCCGACGATGATGGCCGGCGATTGGGATCAGGCGCTCGCCGCCGAACATGCCGCGACGATGAAGCTGTTCGACGCGATGCAGGCGACCACCGACAAGAACACGACCAAGCGTTCGATGCTGCTGATGCAGCTGAAGCATGCCCTCGCCAAGCACGCGATCGAGGAAGAGAATGCGGTCTATCCGTGCCTGCGCGATTCCGGCCAGACCGAAGAGGCCGATCACCTGAACCACGATCACGGCTATGTGAAGCAGTTCCTCTACGACCTCGACAACATGCCTAAGGATTCGCCCGCCTTCATGACCAAGGTCGGCGAGTTCCGCAGCGCGGTCGAGGAGCATGTGCGCGAGGAAGAGGACAAGATCTTCCCGAAGCTGAAGGCGAAGCTGAGCCCCGAACAGAACAAGGCGCTGACCGCGGCGATGAACAAGGAAGGGTTCAAGCTGGCATGACCGAGGACCGCAACATCTCCACCGAGCACCAGCTGCCCGGCGATGCCGCGCGGCCGTCCGATACGATGGATCGCGAGCAGCCGCGCTCACCCGAACAGGAGCAGGGCGACCGGGGCAAGCGGCCCTTCATCGCCGACAATGGCGAAGTGCACGGATCGGGCTCGGGCGCCGGCGGCGGCAATCCGGGCGAGGATTTCGACGACGATCCGCCGAGCGGTGGCGGCAACCTGACGTAAGGGTCGACGCGCCGACACTGACCCCCTCCCTTTCCGGGAGGGGAAGCTCCCGGCTACAACAACCCCATCGCGCGCATGCTGCTATGGCCTTGCGCGCCGATGATCACATGGTCGTGCACCTGGATGCCGAGGCGCTTGCCTGCCTCGACGATGTCGCGGGTGACGGCGATGTCCTGGCGTGACGGGGACGGGTCGCCGCTCGGGTGGTTGTGGACGAGGATGAGGCTGGACGCGTGCAGGTCGATGGCGCGGCGGATCACTTCGCGCGCATACATGGCCGCTTCGCTGGTCGAGCCTTCGCTCATCAGTTCGTCGCGGATCAGCATGTTCTTCGCGTTCAGGAACAGCACCCGAACCCGCTCGACGCCCAGGTGCGCGAGGTCCGCGCGCAGATAGTCGAGCAGCGCGTCCCAGCTGTTCATGATTGGCCGCGCCTTGATCTCTGCGGCCAAAAGCCTGAGAGCGGCTGCGTTGACGATCTTCAATGACGCCACCGCCGTTTCGCTGAAGCCGGCCCTTTCGATCGCCTCGGCATCCGCGGCGAACAATCCGCCGATGCCACCGAATTCGTTCAGCAAGCGTTTCGCAAGCGATTTGGTATCGCGGCGCGGAATGACGAGGGCGAGCAGATATTCGACGATTTCATGGTCCAGCAGCGCGTCGGCACCGCCGCGCAGCAGCCGCTCGCGCAGACGCGCGCGGTGGCCGGCCCCCTCGTCTTCCCCCGTCATCGCGGCCAGACTTAAGCAGCTGTTCGCGCGGGAGCAAATGCCGAAGTGATGGCCGACGCGAATCCCGAGGAACCGATGGTGCGGGAGCGGCGGCGGCGCGGGCGCACGATCCTGATCGCGCTGCTCGTGTTCGTCGCGCTGACGCTGCTTGGCCTGTGGCTGGCGCGCGAGCCGATCGCGACCGACCTGATCGACCGCGAGCTCGCCCGGCGCGGCGTGCCGGCGCGCTATGAAGTGAAGCGCATCGGCTTCAGGACGCAGCGGCTGGAAGGCGTCGTCATCGGCGACCCGCGCGCGCCCGACCTGACCGCCGACTGGGTGGAGGTCGATCTGACCCCGACCTTCGGGACGCCGTCCGTGCGGGAAATCCGCGCCGGCGGCGTGCGGCTGCACGGCCGGCTGGCCGACGGGCGGCTGCGGCTGGGCGCGGTCGACAAATTGCTGCCGGCCCCGACCGGTGCGCCGTTCCGGCTGCCCGACCTGCGCGTTGCCCTCGACGACGCGCGGCTTGCGCTCGACACGCCGGCAGGGCCGGTCAGCCTGAGGATCGACGGGCGCGGCAATCTCGCCGATGCCTTTGTGGGGCGCTATGCGGCGACCGCGCCGGCGCTCGATCTTTCCGGCTGCACCGTGAGCGGCCTTGCGTTGCAAGGCACCGTCACGACCCATGCCGCGCAGCCGAATTTCACCGGGCCCGCGAACGTGCGATCGCTCGTCTGCGGCGACGTGCGGATCGCCGCGCTCTCGGCCAATCTCGACGCGACGCTGCGTCCGGCGCTGGACGGGTGGCGCGGGCAGGCGAAGCTCGCCTCGAAAGAGGTGACGGTAGGCGACTGGTCAGCCGATGGCGCGCGCGGGCAGATCGACTTCGCCGGCAATGCGGGGAAGACCGCCGGCTCGCTGCGGCTGGTCGGTCTCGGCGTATCCGGGCCGCCCGCGCGCACGCCGCATGCCGAGCTGGGCGGAAGCTATGTCGTCGAGGCGGCGCGTGCCGAACGGCTGGGCGAAGAGCCGGCCACCGCCGCGACGAGCATTCGCTTCGACGGCGGCCTGACCGCACGCGCGGTGTCGCTGGCGAGCGCACCGCGGCTGAACGGCTTTGCCGACAGCGTCGCCGGCACCCCGCTTGCGCCGCTCGCCCAGGCATTCGCGCGCGTCGCGACGGCGGCGGAGCGGTCGTCGGACCTGCACGCAAGCCTCAGCCTGGCGACGCGGGGCGGCGCGGGCTCGGTGCGGATCGCCTCGGCAGAGCTGACCGGCGGCGGGGCGCAGCTGCGCTTCTCGGGCGGCGAAGGCGCACGGCTGGTCTGGCCCGGCGCCGGGACGCTGCAGATCGACGGGCAGCTTGCACTGACCGGCGACGGCGTGCCGCGCATCCTTGCCGAGCTGCACCAGAGCGCACCCGGCGCTCCGGTCTCCGCGCTCGTCCAGATGGCGGCGTTCGAGTCCGGGGGCGCAAGCGTTGCGGTGGCGCCGGTGCGGTTCGACAATGGCCGTTTCGCCACGGTGCTGAAGCTCAGCGGCCCGCTCGCCGGCGGCCGAATCGAGGAAGCGACGCTGCCGCTCCAGGGCCGGCTTGGACCGGGCGGCCTGATCCTCAATCCTGGCTGCGCGCCGCTCGGCTTCCGAAGCCTGACCGTCGCGGGCCTGACGCTCGAGCCCGCGAAGCTTCGGCTGTGTCCCGCGGGCCCGGCGCTGGTCGCGAACGGCCGGGTGGCGGGCACGATCGAGGCGCCGCGGCTGCGCGGCACGCTTGGATCCAGCGCGATCATGCTGGCGGCGGACCGGGCGCGGTTCGACGGCTCGGGCTTCCGCATTGCCGGCCTCGCCGCGCGCCTCGGTTCCGGCGACGCAGTCAGCCGGCTCGACGTGTCGGAGCTGAACAGCACGGCGGGGCAGGGGATCGGCGGCCGCTTTGCCGGCGCGTCGGGCCAGATCGGCAAGGTGCCGCTGATCGTCAGCGATGCGGCCGGGCAGTGGCGCTTCGCGAACGGCGGCCTCACCGTGTCCGGGGGCCTCACGCTTTCGGACGAGGCCAACCCGTCGCGCTTCAACCCGCTGGTCTCGCGCGACGTCGCGCTCGCCATTCGCGGCAATGCGCTCACGGCGACCGGCACGCTGCTCGAGCCGCAAAGCGGCGCGCGGATCGCGGCCGTCGACCTGCGCCACGACCTCGGCCACGGCACCGGCAGCGCCGATATCGACGTCGCCGGCATCCGCTTCGGACCCGCCCTCCAGCCGGAAAAGCTCACCCGGCTGACGCTGGGCATCGTCGCCGACGTGAACGGGACGCTCAGCGGGCAGGGCCGGATCGCATGGAATGCCGAGGGCGTGACCAGCACCGGGCTGTTCCACGTCGCCGCCGACTCGCTCGCGGCGCCATTCGGTCCGGCGACCGGCATCAGGACCGACATCCGGTTCACCGACCTGCTCGGGCTCGTCACCGCGCCGGACCAGCTGCTGACCGTCGCCACCGTCAATCCGGGCATCATGGTCGAGGACGGGGTCGTGCATTACCGGCTGCTGCCGGAGCTGAAGGTGGCGGTGGACAGCGCGCGCTGGCCGCTTGCCGGCGGGACGCTGACGCTGCGGCCGACCGTGCTCGACTTCTCCGAGGAGGCGGCGCGGCACCTGACCTTCGATATCGCCGGGCTCGACGCCGCCAAGCTGATCAACAAGCTCGAATTCGACAATGTCAGCGCGACCGGCACGTTCGACGGCACCTTGCCGATGATCTTCGATCGCGACGGCGGGCGCATCGTCGCCGGTTCGCTCGTCTCGCGCGCGCCGGGCGGGACGCTCGCCTATGTCGGCGAAGTCTCGAACGCCGATCTCGGCATCTGGGGCGGGATTGCGTTCGATGCGCTGAAATCGATCGCATACGAAGCGATGACGATCGATCTGAACGGCAAGCTCGACGGCGAAATGGTCAGCGAGATCCGCTTCAACGGCGTCAGCCGCGGCACGATCCAGCCGGTCGCGACCGGGCTGATCGCGCGCGTAGGCGGACAGCTGGCGAAGCAGCTGCAGGCGCTGCCCTTCATCTTCAACATCCGTATCCGCGCGCCCTTCCGCGGCCTGATTTCCAGCGCACGGAGCTTCTCCGATCCCAGCCTGTTGATCCAGGACCGGCTCGGTCCGGCCTTTCAGGCGGAAAAACCGCCCGTTCAGCCCTCCGACAGCGAGAATAAGCGATGAAGACACATGAGTTGACGCCACGGAACGGGGGTGCGAGCCATCGCGGCATGCGATGGGCAGGACCTCTGGCGATCCTGATCGGGGTAAGCGGCTGCGTGCAGGTCACGGCGCCCGACAAGCCGATCGAGATCAACCTGAACGTCAATGTGAAGCAGGAAGTGCTCGTGAAGCTCCAGCGCGACGCGCAGGATATCATCGAGAATAACCCGGAGTTGTTTCCGAAATGACCAGATTTGGCAAAATCATCCTTGGCGGCCTCGGCGTCGCGCTGATCGGGCTGGCCGGCGCGGCATGGGCGCAGGGCGGCGTCAGCGCGGCGATGGCGGCCGGTCAGGTCGGCGAGCGCGCGGACGGCTATCTGGGCGTGCGCGGCTCCGTCTCCGACGCGGTCAAGGCCGAGGTCGAGCAGATCAACATCAAGCGTCGCGCGCTCTACACCAGCCGCGCGGCCGAGCGCGGTGTCGCGGTCGAAGCGATCGCGGCGGCGACGGCCTGCCAGGCGATGCAGCGGGTCGGCGTCGGCCAGGCGTACAATCTGGGCGGCGGCTGGGCAGTGCGCGGCGCGGGCGATCCGGCGCCGAAGCCGGGGAACTGCCCCTGAGGAATTTGTGCTCAGACCGGTTTAGTCGCTCGTCCCGAGCGGAGCGCGTAGCGCGTAGTCGAGGGGCGCTTGCACTGGTCCGCGAGCAGCGCCCCTCGACTACGCTCGGGACGAGCGACCTGGTTGATCGACAGCCGCTCTAAACTTGCCGTTCCCGCTCTGCGCGCAGGGATTCGGCGCGGGAGCGGAGCAGGTCGCGGCGCGCGACGATGCCGAGCAGCTTGCCGGTCTTTGAATCGACGACGCAGATGCGGCCCATATTCTCGGTGATCATCATGTTCGCGACCTGGTTCGCGGGCGTCATCCGCGTCGCCACCGGCAGCGACCGGTCGGACAGGAGCTCGCCGATCGTCGCATCCAGATCGCCTTCGCCCTGGCTCCAGCGCAGCGCATCGGAGCGCGACGCAAGGCCGATCGGCCGTCCGGCGGAATCGACCACCGGATAGCTGCGGTGCCTGGCGCCGGCCTCGAAAAACTGAAGCGCCTCGGCGATGGTCATGTCTTCCGGCAGCGTGTCGGGCTTCGCGGTCATCAGGTCGCCGGCGAGGCCAAGCGCGAGCGGATCGATGCTGTATTCCTGGCTGATGTGACGGCCGCGCCGCGACACCTTCTCGGTCAGGATCGAGCGCTTCAACACCAGCACCGCGACCGCAAACGCCGCGCCTGAAGCGGCAACGGTCGCCGGCAGTGCAGTGAAATGGCCGGTCAACTCGACGGTGAAGATCGCGCTGGTCAGCGGCGCCCGCATCGACGCGCTCATCACGCCGGCCATGCCGATCATCGCCCAGGGGCCGCTGCCGCCGGGCAGCCAATGGCCCAAAATCCCGCCGAACGCGCCGCCGATGATCAGCAATGGCGCAAGGATGCCGCCGGACGTGCCCGATCCCAGCGCGATCAGCCACACGATCGCCTTGGCCGCAAACAGCAGGACCATCGCCCCCATCAGCAGCCGCCCGTCGAGCAGGTCCTGGATGTTTCCATAGCCCGCACCCAGCACGCGCGGCTCGATCAGGCCGCCGATGCCGACCGCCACCGCGCCGATCGCCGGCCACCACATCCAGTGCACCGGCAGGCTGTGGAAGCCATCCTCGATCCGGTAGAGCATCGTCGACAGCAGCGCCGCGACCGCGCCGGCGATGCAGCCCATCAGCGCCGCGATCAGCAGCGTCGGCCCGGACTCTCCCAACGTGCCGGCGAAGGCGAACAGCGGGCCGGAGCCGATCAGCAGCGGCCGCCACGCCAGCGCGGTCAGCACGCTTGCCACTACGGGCACGAAGCTGCGCGGCTTCCATTCGAACAGCATCACCTCGACCGCCAGCAGGATCGCGGCCAGCGGCGTGCCGAAGATCGCGGTCATCCCGGCCGCGGCGCCCGCCACCAGCAGGGTCTTGCGCTCGGCTGCGGTCAGCCGAAATTGCTGGGCGAACAGCGATCCGATCGCGCCGCCGGTCATGATGATCGGGCCCTCCGCGCCGAACGGGCCGCCGCTGCCGATCGAGATCGCCGACGAGATCGGCTTCAGCAGCGCGACCTTGGGCGACAGCCGGCTTTCGCCGTACAGGATCGCTTCGATCGCCTCGGGAATGCCGTGGCCGCGGATCTTGTCTGATCCGAAGCGCGCCATCAGCCCGATGACCAGCGCGCCGAGCACGGGCGCCAGCACCACCACCGGTCCGGTCGCGGCGGCCGCGATCGGCAGCGATTCCGCGGAAAGCCGCTGGTACCAGATCAGATTGGTGACGATCGCGATCAGCTTCAGCAGCACCCACGCCGCCGCGGCGCCGCCGGTGCCGGTGACCAGCGCCATCGCCATCAGCACGATCATCCGCTTGTCGGCGCTGTGATCGGCCAGCTTGGGCGGATTGGCAATTCCGCTGGTCGCCCGCTGGGCTCGGCCGCTATCCGCCATCTCGGTCCTCATACTGCGTCGGGGGAGAGGCCGAATGGGTCCAACTGGAACATAAATCAAGCGATGGCGCGGGTGCAGACCGCCATTC
>NZ_DASTXI010000238.1:0-12451 GCF_035758555.1 Sphingomonas sp.
TCGATCCACTTCATCGCCGCCGCGCTGATCCTGCTGTTCATCCTCGTCCACCTGGTGCTGGTGCTGCTCGATCGGCCGATCGACGGCATCCGCAGCATGATCACCGGCAGGAGCCGGCGATGATCGTAACCCGGCGCAAGCTGATCGGCAGTCTCGCCGCAGGCGGGCTGCTTAGCGGGTGCGACAAGCTCGACAACAGTCCGTCGTTCCGCAAAATCCTGTTCTCGGCCGAGGATGCGCACCGTTTCCTTCAACGCTCGCTGACTGATCGGATGGCGCTCGCGCGCGAATACCGGCCGGACCAGATGAGTCCGGTCTTCCGCACCAACGGCACCAACAATCCCGGCACGCCCGAATATCAGGCCCTTGCCGGGACGAATTTCGCCGACTGGCGGCTGCAGGTCGACGGGCTCGTTTCGCGACCGATGGCGCTATCGCTCGCGCAGTTGCGGAGCATGCCCACGCGCACGCAGATCACGCGTCACGATTGCGTCGAGGGCTGGAGCGCGATCGGTAAATGGCACGGCGTGCCGCTGAAGCTGGTGCTCGACCTGGCCGGTCTGCGTCCGGACGCGCGCTACATCATCTTCCACTGCGCCGACCGGATTGGCGGCGCGGCGTATTACGAGTCTCTCGATCTCGTCGATGCCTTCCACCCGCAGACGATTCTCGCCTGGGGCATGAACGACAATCTGCTGACGGTCGGGCACGGCGCACCGCTCCGGCTGCGGGTCGAGCGGCAGCTCGGCTACAAGCACGCCAAATATGTGATGCGCCTGGAAGCGGTCGACGATTTGCGGCGGGCCGGGCGCGGCAAGGGCGGCTTCTGGGAGGATGTCGCCGATTACGAATGGTATGCTGGAATTTAGCGCGGCGAATTGCGACCAAATCGATTCGTAAGCGTTACGCCATCAAATGGCCCTTCTCGACGCAATGCTGCGGCGCGTAATCAAGCGCGGGCAGCTCACAGTCATTTATGCCGACGGGCGGCAGCAAAGCTTCGGCCAGCCCGATCCGGCATTGAAACCGGTCACGGTGCGCTTCGTCGACAAGGCGACACCGCGGCGGATTGCGCGCTGGCCGCGGATCGGTGCCGGCGAAGCCTATATGGACGGGCGGCTGATCGTCGAAAATGGCGACATTCTCGACCTGATCCGGCTGGTGCGGAACGGCAATCCGTTTGAGCGCGGCGGCAAGCTGGAGGCGCCCAATCCGATCCGTCGCGGCGTGCTCGATATGCTGGGCCGGATCGACCGGCTGAACTGGTCGCGGCGGTCGAAACGCAACGTCGCCCATCACTACGATCTATCGGACCGGCTCTACGATCTCTTCCTCGACTCCGATCGGCAGTACAGCTGCGCCTATTTCACTGATCCGTCGAACAGCCTGGAGCAGGCGCAGGCAGACAAGAAAGCGCATATCGCCGCCAAGCTGGCGCTGCGGCCCGGCCTGAAGGTGCTCGACATCGGCTGCGGCTGGGGCGGCATGGCGCTTTATCTGAACCGCGTCGCCAATGTGGACGTGCTCGGCATCACCCTGAGCGAGGAGCAGCTCGCCGTCGCGCGCCGCCGCGCCGATGAGGCCGGCGTTTCCGACCGTGTGAAGTTCGAGCTGCTCGATTATCGCGCGGTGACCGGCGAATTCGACCGGATCGTTTCCGTCGGGATGTTCGAGCATGTCGGGCCGCCGCATTATCGCACCTTCTTCCGGCAGTGCCGCAATCTGCTGTCCGAAGACGGCGTGATGCTGCTGCACACGATCGGGCGCATGGGCGGGCCCAGCACCACCGACGCCTGGACCGCCAAATATATCTTCCCCGGCGGCTATATCCCGGCGCTGAGCGAGATCGTGCCCGCGAGCGAAGCCTCGCGCATGATCGCGTCGGACGTGGAGTCGTTGCGCCTCCACTACGCGCTGACCATCCAGCATTGGTACGACCGCACCGTCGCACATCGGGCGGAAATCGAGGCGCTGTACGACTCCCGCTTCTTCCGCATGTGGCAATTCTACCTGGCCGGCGCGCTGACCTCGTTCGAGGGCGGCGGCATGTGCAATTACCAGATTCAATACATCCGGAATCGCCGCACGCTTCCGATCACGCGCGACTATATGGCGGAAGCCGAAGCCGCCCTCCGCCGCCAGGAAGCGAGCGACGGAAAAGCGCAGATCGCAGAGCGCCGCCGCTTCGGCTGATCGCGCCCTGCCTTGCACCCCCCGGCCATTGGGCATAGTCCGCGCGCCGAAACGGAGATTCGGCGAATGGCGAATGGTGTGAACCGGGTCGTGCTCGCGTTTTCGGGCGGACTCGACACGAGCGTGATCCTGAAATGGCTGCAGCAGACCTATGATTGCGAGGTGGTGACCTTCACCGCCGATCTGGGCCAGGGCGAAGAATTGGAGCCGGCGCGCCAGAAGGCACTGCTGATGGGCGTGAAGCCCGAACATATCTTCGTCGACGACCTGCGCGACGAGTTCGTGCGCGATTACGTGTTCCCGATGATGCGTGCGAACGCCGTGTACGAGGGCCAGTATCTGCTCGGCACCTCGATCGCGCGGCCGCTGATCGCAAAGCGCCAGATCGAGATTGCGCGCCAGGTCGGCGCCGATACCGTCGCGCACGGCGCCACCGGCAAAGGCAACGACCAGGTGCGGTTCGAGCTCGGCTATTACGCGCTCGCGCCCGACATCAAGGTGATCGCGCCGTGGCGCGAATGGGATCTGACGAGCCGCACCCGGCTGATCGAATTCGCGGAAGCGCACCAGATCCCGATCCCGCGCGACAAGCGCGGCGAGGCGCCGTTTTCGACCGACGCCAACCTGCTCCACACTTCGTCCGAAGGCAAAGTGCTGGAGGACCCGTGGGAGGAAGTGCCGGACTACGTCTATTCGCGCACCGTCAACCCCGAGGACGCGCCGGACCAGCCCGAATATATCACCATCGATTTCGAACATGGCGATCCGGTTGCGGTGAACGGGGAGGCGCTCGGGCCTGCGGCGCTGCTGGAGAAACTGAACGAGTATGGCCGCACTCACGGCATCGGTCGGCTCGATCTGGTCGAGAACCGCTTCGTCGGCATGAAGTCGCGCGGCATGTACGAGACGCCGGGCGGCACCATCCTGCACCTGGCGCATCGCGGCATCGAGCAGCTGACGCTCGACCGCGGCGCCACCCGGCTGAAGGACGAGATGATGCCGCACTATGCGGCGCTGGTGTACAACGGCTTCTGGTTCTCGCCGGAGCGTGAGATGCTGCAGGCAGCGATCGATCATAGCCAGAAGAACGTGACCGGCACCGTCCGGCTGAAGCTCTACAAGGGCTCCGCCTGGGTGGTCGGCCGCAAGGCGGACGTGAAGTTCAACCTTTATTCGACCGACATCGTCACGTTCGAGGACGATATGGGCGCCTATGACCAGCGCGACGCGGAAGGCTTCATCAAGCTGAACGCACTGCGGCTGCGACTGCTGGGACGACGGGATCGGTAGGATAGCCCCTCTCCCCTCGGGGAGAGGGCGACTCAGGCCGAAGGCCTGAGCGGGGTGAGGGGGCGCAGAGCGAAGCGTAGCGAGCGTGGAGAGGCATAGTCCCTCACCCTCCCACTCGCCTGTCGGCGAGCGGGCCCCTCCCTCTCCCGGAACGGGAGAGGGGCTGCTAAAGCGCGGACGAATGACCTCCACCCGGCCGGCGCCGATCCTTCCGCTTGCGTTGATCCTGACCGTGCTGATGACGGCATGGTGGGCGGCGCTGGGGCGTGCGGATCTGGCGGCGCTGAGGCTGCCGGAGCCGGACGACATGGTGCGGCTCGCGCAGATCCGGGACTGGATCGACGGGCAGGCATTTTCCGACCTGACCCAGGCGCGGCTCGGTCCGCCGGGCGGCACCGCGATGCACTGGTCGCGGCTTCCCGATCTGGTGCCGGCTTTGGTCATCCGGCTGCTGTCGCCGCTGATGGGCCCCGCACGTGCCGAGATCGCGGCGGTGATCTTCTGGCCCGAATTGCTGTTCTTCCTGAACCTGCTTCTGGCAGGCGCGCTGGCAAAGCGCCTCGGCGGTGACAGCGCGGCGCTGCCCGCCATTGCGCTCGCCGCGATTGCTTTCCCTGCAGCATCGCTGTTCATGCCCGGCCGCATCGACCATCACGGCCTGCAGGTCGTGCTGGTCGAGGCGATGGCGCTCGGGCTTCTCGACAGGCGGCCATTGTTTGCCGGCGCGGCGGCGGGAATCAGCCTGCTCGTCGGGATCGAAACGGCGCCTGCGATTGCTGCCGCGATGCTGTGGCTTGCGGCGCTCTGGATTCTCGAGCGGCGGCTTGTCGGCGGCTTCGGCCTGGGACTGCTCGCAGCGGCGCTTGCCGGCCTCGCCTTGCTGCGTCCGGACATCTGGCCCGCGGACCGCTGCGACGGCTTCACCCGGCCGCTGTTCGCCGCGATGCTGGTGGCGGGCGGCGGCTGGCTCGCGCTCGCCGGTCTCGCGCCGCAACTGCCCGACCGGCGCTGGCGCATCGGGGCAGCAGCGGCCGTCGGGGCGCTGGCGCTCGCCGCAATCTGGATTGTCGCGCCTGCCTGTCTCGCCAGCCCCTACGGCGCCGCCGACCCCCTCGTAGCGAGCGCATGGCCGAACCGCGTCGGCGAATATGGCGGCCTGCTCAGCCAGCCGGCAGGACGCGCCATTGCGTTTCTGGGATTGCCGCTGGTCGGACTGGCGGCAGCAGTCGCATTCGGCATGGGCGAGCGCGACCGGCGCTCAGACTGGATACTGTTCATTGCGATCATCGCTGCCGCGATCGCCACCGCTTTCGAGCAGCTGCGCGGCGCCTGGTTTGCGGCTGCCTTCGCTCCGCCGGTGCTGGCGCAGGCGATGGAGCGGTTGCGCGGCCGCAGCTTCGTGCTGCTGGCGGTCGTGTGGCTGCTTTCCGCAGGGCTCGCCTGGCAGACGCTCGGCACGGCCCTCGATCCGCGCCCGGATGCCGCCGCTGCGCGCTGCACGAGCCGGGAGGCGCTGACCGCGCTCGATCGCCTCGATGCCGGCACGTTCGCGGCGCCGATGGCGCTCAGCGCCTATCTGATCGGCGGCACCCAGCATCGCAGCCTTGCCGGCCCCTACCACCGGGATGCGGACGGCAATCGCGCACTCGCCGAGTTCTTCCTCTCTACGCCGGAGGACGCGCGCTATCAGGCGAGCCTCTGGACGATCGATTATGTCGCGCTCTGTCCGACACCCACCGGCGAGCTGCCGACGGCGCTGCGCAGGCCCGGCGGCCTCGCCGCGCACCTGCTGAACGGTGCCGAGCCCGACTGGCTGGAGCCGGTGTCGCTGATCGGCAGCGACCTGCTCGTCTGGCGGGTGCGCGGCATTGCCGCCCCCGGTCCGCGGCCGTAAGGGAAGCCATGCCCGGACGGGGGGGAATTCTCGACAGACGCTGGACGATCGCGCTGCTGGCCCTGGCGGCGGCGATCCCGCTGATATGGCCGCCGATCCCGCCGCTGGTGGACCTGCTCGGCCATATGGGCCGCTATCATGTCGAGCTGGCGATCGATCGGGTGCCCTCGCTGGCCGCCGCGTTCGATTTCCATTGGAAGCTTCTCGGCAATCTTGGCGTCGACCTGTTGATCGTGCCGCTGGGCCGGCTGTTCGGCGTCGAGCTTGGCACCAAGCTGATCGCTCTCGCGATCCCGCCATTGACCGTCGCCGGCATGTTGTGGGTCGCGCGCGAGGTGCACGGCCGGGTGCCGCCGACGGCGCTGTTCGCGCTTCCGCTCGCTTATTCCTATCCGTTCCATTTCGGCTTCCTCAATTTCTCGCTGTCGGTCGCCTTCGCCTTTAACCTGCTGGCGCTGTGGATCCGGCTGGGGCGGTTGGGCCGGACCCGCTTGCGGACGGCATTGTTCGTGCCGCTGTCCTGCCTGCTGTGGCTGACGCACATGGTCGGCTGGGGGCTGCTGGGGCTGAGCGCCTTCGGGACCGAGTTCGTGCGCCGCCGCCGTCAGGGCGAGCAGATCGTCCGCGCCGGCTTCCTCGCCGGGCTCGCCTGCCTCGCGCTGGCGCTGCCGCTGATCCCGATGGTGCTGCTGCGGAGCGACTCGCCGACGGCGGTGACGTTCGACTGGTTCGACTGGAACGCGAAGATCTTCTGGGTCTCCACGTTGTTGCGCGACCGCTGGCAGCTGTTCGACGTGGTCTCCGCCTGGGCGCTGCTGCTGATCGCCGGCATCGCCGGAATCCGCAGGCAGATGGACGCGATGCTCGTCGTGCCGGTGCTGCTGTGCCTCGCCGTCTTCATCGTCATGCCACGTGTGGCCGTGGGCTCGGCCTATGCCGACATGCGGCTGCTGCCGTTCACCTGTGCGCTGGCGCTGCTTGCGATCCGGAGCCGGGGGAAGTGGATCGCGGTTGCGGCGCTCGCCTTCTTCGCGATCCGGCTTGCTGCGACGACGACGAGCTTTCTGTTGTATGATCGCCTTTATCGCGACGAGCTGCGCGCGCTCGATTACCTGCCGCGCGGTGCGTCGGTGCTGTCGCTGGTCGTGCGGCCCTGCCACGCCGCCTGGGCGACCGAACGGCTCGATCATCTGCCTGCGCTGGCGATCGTCCGGCGCGACGCCTTCACCAACGACCAATGGACCGTCGACAGCGCGCAGGCGATGACGGTGATCAAGCCGGGCGTGGGCCGCTACGGCACCGATCCGTCGCAGCTGGTCTATCCCAAGGCGTGCCGGGGCGAAGGCTCCGACCTCCAGCGGGCGGTGCGCGAATTCGACCGGGCGGCGTTCGACCATGTCTGGGTGTTGAACGGACGCGTCAGCGCGCCCGATCTACGTCCCGTCTGGTCGAATGGGCACTCGACGCTCTATCGTGTCGTTCGCGGGAAGGAGAGCGAATGAACCGGCCGGCGCTGTCGATCGTGGTGCCCTGCTTCAATGAAGAGGCGTGCCTGCCGGAGCTGCACCGCCGCCTTTCCGCGGCGGCGCACGAGACCGTCGGGGCGGATCACGAGATCGTGCTGGTCAACGACGGCTCGCGCGATGCGAGCTGGCAGGTGATGCAGGCGCTATCGGCAAGCGACCCGCACCTCGTCGTCGTCAACCTGTCGCGCAATCACGGTCACCAGCTCGCGCTGACCGCCGGCCTCGACCTCGCAGCCGGCGACCGCATCCTGATCATCGACGCCGACCTTCAGGACCCGCCCGAGCTGCTGCCGGCAATGATGCGGGAGATGGACCTGGCCGGCGCCGACGTCGTCTATGGCCTCCGCCGGACGCGGGGCGGCGAGACGGCGTTCAAGCGCGGCACCGCCAAGCTGTTCTACCGCCTGCTCTCCCGCGCGACCGACACCAGCATTCCGGTCGATACTGGCGATTTCCGCCTGATCAGCCGGCGCGCGCTGGATGTGTTCCTGTCGATGCCGGAGCAGGCGCGTTTCATTCGCGGCATGGTCGCGTGGCTCGGCTTCCGCCAGGTGCCTTTGCCCTATGATCGCGACGAGCGGTTCGCCGGCACGACCAATTACCCGTTCCGCAAGATGCTGCGTTTCGCGCTCGACGCGCTGACCAGCTTCTCTTCGACCCCGCTGAAGCTCGCCAGCCATGCCGGCCTGCTGCTGTCGGTCGGATCGGTGCTGCTGATCATCTACATCCTCGCCGGCTGGCTGTCCGGCAAGGCAGTTGAGGGCTGGACCTCGCTGATGCTGGTCGTGGTGGCGCTCGGCGCGGTGCAGATGTTCGTGTTGGGCGTGATGGGCGAGTATCTCGGCCGGCTCTACAGCCAGTCGAAGCAGCGGCCGCTCTACATCGTGTCCGACATTCGCGGGGCGCGGAGCGAGCGCCCGGCGCGGCTTGGCATCAACGCGTCAGCCGAACGTCCAGTGGCGGTGCATCAGGAAGGTGGCGAGCGGGGTAACGAAGACCATCGGGACGATCGGCCACCAATTGGGGCCGTCGGCCCAATGGACCAGCGACCAGACCCAGAATGAGTTGAGGCTGAGGCCGAACAGGTTGACGGCGATGAACCTTCCGCCGGTCCGCGTCAGGTCGTCGCGCTCGCCATGTCCGCGAAAGCTCACCTGGCTGTGCGCCACATAGCCGATGATGACCCCGACGATGAACGCGATCAGGTTTGCGATCAGCGGCTCGATGCGCAGGAACTCGGCGCAGCCATAATAGATCGCCGCGCCGAGGGCGGTGATCAGCCCGCCGATGATCACGTAGCGGACAAGCTGCGCTGCCGCCGCACGGGCCTCCGGATCGATCCTGCTCAGCATGTCAGCCCCGCAGCCGCGCCTCGACGCTCGCCTTGGCAATGGCGATCGGCTTGACCAAAACGGGCGGAATCAGCCGGACCATCGCCCGGCGCGCGCGCCAGCGCAGGTCGCCGGGAATGTCGACGGGCGCGGCGTCCGGAACGCAGGTCTCGCGGATCGACGATGACAGGCGCGCCGCGCCGGCTTCGTTCGCGTAGATCAGGGTGTTGAAACGATACCAGGGCATCACGCCCCGATCCGCAGCTATACGCGGGCGGAGCCAGTCGTAGGGCGCATAGCCGCGCGCGGCGAATTTGGCGCGCCAGTAGCTCAAGGGCTGTTCGTTGACGTGATGCTCGCCGCCCTGATGCGGGACGGCGGCCGAGAACAGGACGGCGTCGCCGTGCCGGGTCAGCGTCTCGACGAAGCCGTCGGCGGCACTGGCGGGCAGGTGCTCCGCCACCTCCAGCGACTGGACGAGGTCGAATTTGCGGCCGAGGTCGAGCGGCTGCGACAGGTCGTGCGGGCGGAAACGATCGGCCGGAATCGCGAGCCGGTCGCGCGCGACATAGTCGCCATCGACGGCAACCACGTCCGGAACGCCCGCCGCCATCCACTCGGCCGCCCAGGCGCCGTGGCCCGCGCCGATATCGAGCAGGCTGCCGATCTTCACCTCGCCCAGCAGCAGCCGCGCGACGGTCCGCGCCGATGCGCGCGAGCCGGCGTCAATATAATCGTAGAATCCGCCCGAATAGACGTGGTCTGTCATGCACTATCCCGTTCGAAGCAGCTGGCGGCCGCCGCTTGTTCTTTACCGGCGATCCCCTAATGCCGGCTCAAGAGCGGGGAAAGAGTTTATGTCCGCACAGGAAAAGTCGCTGCTCGATCGCTGGCGCCTGCTGGTGGTGCTGATCTGGCTCGCCGCCTGCGTCTGGCTGCTGTGGCAGCGCTGGGGCGGCATCCACTGGTTTTCGCTGGCCGATACCGACGACAATATGCGGATCAGCCAAGTCCGCGCCTGGCTGAACGGGCAGGGCTGGTATGATCTCAGGCAATACAAGCTGAACCCGCCGCAGGGCTTCGACATCCATTGGTCGCGGCTGGTCGACCTGCCGATCGCCGGCATCATCCTTCTCGTGCGGCCGCTGTTCGGCGGCAAGATCGCCGAGCAGGCGGCGGTCGCGGTCGCGCCGCTGATCCCGCTGCTGCTGACTCTGGTGGCGGCGGCGCTGACCGCACGGCGGCTGATCCACCCGCGCGCCTATCTGGTCGCCTGCGGACTGGTGCTGTGCTGCCAGGTCGCGCTCGACATGTTCCGGCCGCTCCGGATCGACCATCATGGCTGGCAGCTCGCCTTCCTGATGCTGACGATCGCAGGCCTGGCCGATCCCGAGCGGAAGCGCGGCGGCATCACGGTCGGAGTCGCCAGCGCGCTGTCGCTGGCGATCGGGCTGGAGCTGCTGCCCTATATCGCCGTCGCAGGAAGCTCGATCGCGCTGCGCTGGATCTGGCGACAGGAGGCGAAGCCGCGGCTGGTCTCCTATGCCATCTCGTTCGCCGTCGCTTCGGCGCTCGGCTTCGCGATTTTCGCCTCCTACGCGAATCGCGCGCCGGTGTGCGACGCGCTGTCGCCGGTATGGCTGTCGACAATCCTGGTCGGTTGCGCCGCCCTGATGCTGCTGAGCCAGATCGATCCGGCGCGCTGGCCGGCACGGCTGCTATGGGCGCTCGGCGCGGGCGCGGCGGTCGCCGCCTTCTACTGGTTCACCTGGCCGCACTGCCGCGGCCGGCTGGAGGGCGTCTCGCCCGAGCTCTACAAATTGTGGCTGTCGAACGTGCGCGAGGCGCGGCCGATCTACATGCAGAATGCCGACACGATCGTCGCCGGTCTGACCGTACCGACGATCGGGCTGATCGGCGCCGGCTGGGCGATCTGGCGGGCGCGGCGCGAGGAGGCGGCCTATTGCTGGTCGTCGATCGTCGTGCTGTCGCTATTCTCGGTCGGCATGCTGTTCTGGCAGGTCCGCGCGGGCCCCGCGGCGCAGCTGATCGGCGTTATCGGCGCGGCGTTCCTGGGCTGGCACCTGATCGCCTGGTTCGCAGCCTCGAAGCGGATGCTCGTGCGCGTGTTCGGGATCGTCGGCGCTTTCCTGGTCGTGTCCGGCATTGCGACCTACGCGGTCTTCCCGCTCCTTCCCAAGGAAGTGAAGCAGGACAAGGCGTTCTGGGACAAGGTCGAGCACGCCAACCGGACCTGCCCGACGCTGCCGTCGCTGCACCCGATCGCGCTGCTGCCGCCCGCCACGATCATGACCTTCGTCGACCTGGGGCCGCGGCTGATCACCGTGACGCACCACAAGGCGATCGCTGGGCCGTACCACCGCAACCAGCCGGCGATCCTGGACATCCACCACGCCTTCGACGGGCCGCCCGAACAGGCGCGGGCGATAGCGAAGAAGCACGGGGCAACGCTGCTGCTGGTCTGCCCGTACCTCTCCGAATCGACGCTCTACCGGTCGCGCAGTCCGAAAGGCTTCTATGCGCAGCTGGAGCGCGGCAAGCGCTTTCCCTGGCTGGTGCCGGTGCCGCTGCCCAAGGGATCGCCCTATTGGCTGTGGCGGATCAAGTGAGGCTGGCGCGGATGCCGTCGATCACGAATTGGACGGCCAGCGCCGCGAGGATCACGCCCAGCACGCGCGTGATCATCGCCTCCAGCCGATAGCCGAGCAGCCGCATCAGCGGCCCGGCGAGCAGCAGGGCCAGCAGGGTCAGCAGCAGCACGAGCACCAGCGCGGCAAGCACGGCCAGATCCTCCGCAAGGCCATGGCCGCGCGACATCAGCAGCATCGCCGACGCGATCGAGCCGGGGCCGGCGATCATCGGGATGCCCATCGGGAAGATCGAAATGTCGTCGTGTGCGGGCTGCGCCTTGACGTCCTCGGCGCGCGTCTCGCGCCGCTCCTGACGCTTTTCGAACACCATCTCGAGCGCGATCAGGAACAGCATGATGCCGCCGGCGATGCGGAACGCGTCGAGGCTGATGCCCAATGCCCGCAGAAACGCTTCGCCGAAAATCGCGAAGGCGAGCAGGATCAGCCCGGCGACGATGCTGGAGCGGATCGCCATCGCGCGGCGATGCTGCGGCGTCGCGCCGGCCGTCAGGCTGGCGAAGATCGGTGCGCAGCCGGGTGGATCGATCACCACGAACAAGGTCGCGAACGCTGCGATGAAGAGGTCTAGCATCATCCGCTCCTAGGTCCGCTCGTCCCGAGCGAAGTCGAGGGGCGATGGCACGGAGGCGGAGAAGCGCCCCTCGACTTCGCTCGGGACGAGCGCGGTCTTTGTTCGCTCATAGGCCGTCCGGGGGAGCGATCCGCTCCCGCCTGCACGCCGAAACCAGCGTGTTCCGCAGCAGACACGCAATCGTCATCGGCCCGACGCCTTTGGGCACCGGCGTGATCGCGCCGGCGACGGGGAGCGCCTCGCCGAAGGCGACGTCGCCGACCAGGCGGGTCTTGCCGGGTTCGTCGGCGGGGACGCGGTTGATGCCGACGTCGATGACGGTCGCGCCCGGCTTCAGCCAGTCGCCGCGGATCATCCGCGGCCGGCCCACCGCAGCGACCACGATGTCGGCGCGGCCGATCACGGCAGGCAGGTCGCGGGTGCGGCTGTGCGCAACGGTAACCGTGCAGTTCTCGCGCAGCAGCAGTTGCGCCATCGGCTTGCCGACGATGTTCGAGCGGCCGACGACGATCGCGTCGAGCCCTGAGAGGTCGCCCAGCCGGTCCTTCAGCAGCATGATGCAGCCGAGCGGCGTGCAGGGGACGAAGCCGTGCAGCCCGCTCGCGAGCCGGCCGACATTCACCGGGTTGAAGCCGTCGACGTCCTTGTCGGGGTCGATGGTTGCGATCACCGCATTTTCGTTGATCTGCGAAGGCAGCGGCAACTGGACCAGAATGCCGTCGATCGTTGGATCGGCGTTCAGTTCGCGCACCAGCGCCAGCAGGTCCGCCTGCGCTGTCTCGGCCGGCAATTTGTGCTCGATCGAGACCATGCCGGCCTCGGCGGTCGCGCGCCCCTTGTTGCGGACATAGACCTGGCTCGCCGGATCCTCGCCCACGAGAACCACTGCCAGCCTTGGCGCGCGGCCCGTTTGCTCGCGAAAGCTGGCGACGCCCTCGGCCACCCGGGCGCGCAGGCCGGCCGCAAAGCCGGCG